>NZ_JAOPHO010000240.1:0-505 GCF_033141925.1 Peribacillus sp. CSMR9 | reverse complement strand
GAAAAACTATCAGATTATTTTAGCAATCTGTAAGAAAAAGGTACGAACATATTGTAAATATCAAATATGTTCGTGCTTTAGAGCTTGTTGTCATTGATATACATTCCTAAATATAAGATTTTGTTGTGTCCTTTATTTCATTTTAATGAACTAACGCACCCGTTACTTTAAGTAGAATATTTCACAATCATAGTAAGTTCTACAGAAAAAGGCATAAATCCTTCCTGCTGAATCAATGCCTTCACTTTTTTAAATTAACTTTACTATTACTTTTTTTAGTTAACATATAGCTTTGTTTTATCATTTCGTAAATGTCTTCCTTTTGAACAGTACCGTCAAGAATTATCGAATTCCAATGGTCCTTATTAAGATGAAATGCCGGAACTACCGAATTGTAAATCTGACGCCAATAATCCAAAAAACCGAGTTCACATTTCACATTAATCCAAATATGGCCATCTTTTTCAAATATCCACGCAAACACTTTCTTGTTATCTATATGTCG
>NZ_JAOPHO010000239.1:0-507 GCF_033141925.1 Peribacillus sp. CSMR9 | reverse complement strand
GCGAGCATCTGGAGGGGAAATCAACCACAACTCACTACCTGGTAAATAGCAACAAAGTATGTGAAAACAGCCTTATTAAATGACCACTAAGTGACCACATTTATTGCTAAAGGGCTCTTTTTAGCTTATGAAAAGTTCTCTGCTGATGAGTCCTATATATTCTGAGTGACATGACTATATTTATCTAAGGTTATGGAAACATTTGAATGCCCTAAACTTACTGATACCAATTTAGAACTTTCTTCAATCTTCAACATCATAGTGCATGTGTATGGCGTAAATCATGGAATCGAAACTTCTTCATTCCTGCAAGAAGAAGTTTTGAAAAAACAAGGATTAAGATGAGCTGTCCATCGGGTGGCTTTTTATTATGAATTTAAATTTAAATGAGACGAAGAATCTAATTAATCTTTGAAATGGTATAAAGGATAGGATTTTATTTGTAAATGATATTGAAAGCCGGACCTATTCATGTGGGTAAAATCAATCAATTCTCGCTGGGAATCT
>NZ_JAOPHO010000238.1:0-521 GCF_033141925.1 Peribacillus sp. CSMR9 | reverse complement strand
AGGTTAATACCCTTAACAACTATACGAACAATAGTAAAAATACAACAGAAACTTATGTGGTTAAACGTAAGAGACCTTATCCAAAGATGTGGGAAAAGTTAGAACAGTTAGGATTGGCAAAAAGAAAATAATCTTCAGCTTAATTAATGCTTAACCTATACAAAGACACAAAAAATACAACAAATGTAGTTTTGGAATAATGTTTGATCAAATTGATACTAATAACCTTGATAAACGAACAAAAAGAAAGAGCGTGTTTTGAAAAAAAGTTTGATCAAAACACGCTCTTAATATATTCAATTGAATCATTCATTTTAGGGGTACCGCCAACATTTATTTTTTGGCTGCTACTTTTAATTTAATATTAGGTAGCTGACGAAGCTTTGCTTCCTCTACTTTTAAAGATTGTGAGGGAATCTTTTTAACCCATGCTTTTTTCATACTAGGGGTACAGCCAGCATTTCGGAAATTTTGTACGCTAAGCAAAATTCGACATTAAAATAGCCAAATACCCGTACGTT
>NZ_JAOPHO010000237.1:0-523 GCF_033141925.1 Peribacillus sp. CSMR9 | reverse complement strand
AACTGTATACCTAAGTGCTTAGACTAGCATCCAATAGCTAGCACACTCTATCTTCCTGCGTCACTCCATCGGTAATAACGATTTGCAGTGGTATCGGAATATCAACCGATTGTCCATCACCTACGCCTTTCGGCCTCGGCTTAGGTCCCGACTAACCCTCAGCGGACGAGCCTTCCTGAGGAAACCTTAGGTTTTCGGCCACTAGGATTCTCACCTAGTTCTCGCTACTAATGCCAACATACTCACTCGTAATCAGTCCACCGCTCCTTACGGTACGAGTGAGCTATTACGCACTCTTTTAATGAGTGGCTGCTTCTAAGCCAACATCCTAGTTGTCTTAGAAATCCCACATCCTTTTCCACTTAACTTATACTTTGGGACCTTAGCTGACGATCTGGGCTGTTTCCCTTTTGACTACGGATCTTATCATTCGCAGTCTGACTGCCGGACTAATACTATATGGCATTCGGAGTTTGATAAGGTTCAGTAAGCGATATGCCCCCTAGCCCATTCAGTGCTCTAC
>NZ_JAOPHO010000236.1:0-525 GCF_033141925.1 Peribacillus sp. CSMR9 | reverse complement strand
CTTTTGATATGGGGCTCAAATTCTCTTAATACCTTAATAATTTTATTTGCAGTAGTTGGTTTCGGTGTTCTTGAATGGTCCAATGTTAAAAGACTTATTAAACTTTTGCTGGTATTGCTTTTTTTCGCTAACCATTCCTGCTTAATATCGTAAACTTTTAAAAAATCTCCAAACTCGGTTTTCTCTTTAGTTTCTTCTTTGAGCCAACTAAACATCATTATGTTTCACCTCTCCCTATCCATTTTTGACATCGGAAAAGGGAGTTATACATTTAAATTGTAAAGGTTTTTGGAAAAGTAGATGGCTGCTAGAGTTAGTAGCTTTCTTCTAAACTTTAATACTCTGAATATGCTTTTGCTGTTAAGCCAAAACATCAGCGACATACCTATCGGCTTAACAGCATAGCTGTGGACCAAAAAAAACACACAAAATATCGACAAAGTTAGTTAGCATTTAAAAATTTTTATGCCCATGGCTACAAAGAGTAACTTACGAGCCTATTTGGAGAGTGGGGAGCGCCCATCG
>NZ_JAOPHO010000235.1:0-528 GCF_033141925.1 Peribacillus sp. CSMR9 | reverse complement strand
AGCGAGCATCTGGAGGGGAAATCAACCACAACTCACTACCTGGTAAATAGCAACAAAGTATGTGAAAACAGCCTAAAGGAAAAGGGATCAAAGTAATTGTTGTACTGGCACATGATTCAGCTAAATCAGATCAGTCAGGAGCAAATTCCAGTGGAGCTATAGTGGAGATGGCTCCAAAAATCGATGATGAGGTCGATGTCATTTTTACCGGTCACAGCCATGAATATGCCAATACCGTTGTAGCCGGTAAACTGATCGTTCAAGCTTATTCTAATGGGAAAGCCTTTTCTCAAGTAAATCTTGAAATTGACCCACATACTAAAAATATTGTTAAGAAACCTCAAGATTGGTTTATAGAGTGGGTAGAGTAATTAAACGAGAAATAAAAGGTAACTACTTATTCAGATAACAAGTGCTTTACTTCAAATAAGGGAGCTGCCTTGGCAGCTCGTTTTCGTGCGCCCGGCATGGGTGCAATCTATAGGGTGAAAGTCCCGAACCATGAAGGCAGTAGTAGTGGTTAGCTTA
>NZ_JAOPHO010000234.1:0-536 GCF_033141925.1 Peribacillus sp. CSMR9 | reverse complement strand
GCTTCTACCACTTGATGTTGATTAAAAGCTATAGGTAGCAATAAATTTTTTAAGTCTGGTTCATCAATAATTAAGTATCGAGTTGCTTGAATATTATTCCCGTTAGGTGACTTACTTGCACTTTCAATTAATGAGGTTAGAATTTCTGAATTTATTTTATAACTTGAATCATAATGTCTAACTGATCGTCTTTTTTCCAAGATATTTTTTACACTCATTTTATCAACTCCGAAATTTTTATTTATTGCTCCTTTAATTATAGTAAGCAATAATAAATGAGAAAATAACGCACAAAAATGTGGTATAGCCACTTTTAAGTGCCTATTCAGGAGGGACAGCACATGGTTAACTATAATACTGGAATCAACATTTTTATGAACATTGCAGGTGGAAAATGGAAATGTTTAATACTCTTTTTCTTGAGCCAAAAATCAGTAAGGACAAAAGAGTTTTACGAATTAATACCTGGAATTACACAAAAAGTCTTAACAGATCAATTGAAACAATTAGAAAGAGATGGACTTGTACGAAGAGAA
>NZ_JAOPHO010000233.1:0-538 GCF_033141925.1 Peribacillus sp. CSMR9 | reverse complement strand
TACCCCTTATAGGATTGATATTTGTATTTAGATTTATCTTATCAGAAAAAATAAAAAAAAATTTATATATTTGAAAACAAATAATTTAAAACCCATTTACAAATTATTCGATTTCGAATATAATAACTTTAAGGAGGTGAACATCATTAATAAAATCAGGAAAAAAAGATTAGAGAAAGGTTGGACTCAATTTGAACTTGCGGAAAAATCAGGAGTTCCACAATCGACTATATCTCAAATCGAAAGAGGAAATCGGAAATACCCTACACATGAAAATATTATGAAAATCGTTAAGGCATTGGAGATCACAGTAGAAGAACTTGTAGAGGAAAGGTTACATGGCTTTGAAGATTTGGAATATTAAAAACAATAAGGATTTATAGAAATAATTGGGCATTTTACCGTAACGTATTTTAAAAAAGGAGTGAAAAAAATGAAAAATTACTTAACAAATCTATTATCACCAAATGACTTGGTTCTTGGTGTAGGCTTGTTTAATTCTCTGCAAAAATTCGAATCTTTTCTAAAGATATATCCA
>NZ_JAOPHO010000232.1:0-594 GCF_033141925.1 Peribacillus sp. CSMR9 | reverse complement strand
AGTCATTGGTTGAACAAATCCAGAAACAGCAAGAATATATAAATAACAAACTAGAAGAAAAAGACAGAAGATTAATGGCAGGTATAAAAGAAAATGAGGAAAGTATAAAACAGGTTGCCGTTACTAATCATGAAGAAGAGAAGAAGGGGTGGCTCGCCCACCTTTTTGGTAAATAGATAGTATTTGTTACTGTAAAAATAAGTTGAGAAGTAAGGCGTAGGCAATAGCTTACGCTTTTTTCGTTGTTGTGAACAATACATCTGTAAACTTGGTGAGCTATTCGAGTTGAGAGGTTCATTTATAAGTAAATATAAATGCTTGGCAGCATACTTAAGAACAAGGTTATAGGCATGGGAAGAGAGAAAAAAATAAGAATTACAAATAAAAGACATCCACAAAGGATGCCTTTTATTTTTTATTTACCTGATCAATTAAAGAAATAAGAGATATGCTTAGTAAAATTAAACCTATGAAGGTGCCATAGGAATTAGGAGTTTCATCGAAAAACATAGGTGATACTACAAAGTTTACTATAAATATTATTATAGCAAGACCAACTAATAATTTACTTGACATTTAAAACACCCCCCTTTT
>NZ_JAOPHO010000231.1:0-611 GCF_033141925.1 Peribacillus sp. CSMR9 | reverse complement strand
TAAATGGAAACAAAACTACTAAGGATAGCAGAATTAGCAAAATCTGAATCTGAGAGATTAGCTACATTTTGTGAATGGTAACTAGGAGGAGCCGTGTGCGTGAATAGCGCAAGCACGGTTCTGTGAGGGTTCCCTTCTACTCGACTAGCTGAAGATCAGAGCTGTCTTTAAGGCAGCTTTTTCATTATGCAACTATCGGGGCAGGTTAGTTGGATTGCCTGCCAAAGAATAGAAGTGGTTTGTATTTATGGCAATAACAAAGAAAAGATTTTTCATTAGTTATATAGTGGGTTTCATACTCATGTATATTGCAAGCTCTGGTCTGCAATACTTCAGGGGGCAAACGATAAATTGGTTAGAGAATTTAGCATACGCATTCTGTTTCGTAGCATTTCATTCCCTTTTTAGTTGGTTATGGGGAGATTTTGATAAGAAAAAAGCCGATCACTAATACATAGTTTGTGTTAACTCTACAATAAGTCGTATAGAACTAACGGGTGCATTAGCTGAAGATCAGAGCTGCCTTTAAGGCAGCCTTTTTGTGCGCCCGGCATGGGTGCAATCTATAGGGTGAAAGTCCCGAACCATGAAGGCAGTAGTAGTGGTTAGCT
>NZ_JAOPHO010000230.1:0-615 GCF_033141925.1 Peribacillus sp. CSMR9 | reverse complement strand
GAACTAAAAAAGGCTGTTAGGCAATACGTACAGGGGAAATATAAAAGTGAGTTTCTCTTCCAAAGTAGGCAGAAGGACAAAAAGGGAAGAGTCAAACCGATATCAAGAGGAATGGCCTATATAGTATTGCAAGAAATAGCAGATGAATTTGACCTTGAACGTATTGGCTGCCATTCATTGAGAAAAACATATGGATATCATCATTATAATCAATATAAGGATATCGCTGTTCTTCAAGAAGCATTAAATCACAGTAACCAAGAGATTACCATGAGGTATATTGGCATCACTCAGGACAAGCAGAATAAATACCAAACGGGATTAAGAATCTAAAAAGCCATTTTTTTGTCCAAAACAGTTAGACATAAAAATGTCATTGTCTAACTCATTTTTTAAAGGTGTCTAACAGCTTCATACAGCAACGTTTTGGTGGGGGTGACGAGTTATACTCCCTATGTCTTGAAGATAACTCAAAGGGTCTTTTTGGGCCGGATTTCAAGCGGAAAATGGAAATTAATAAGATATTTAAATTGAGAATAAAGAAAAGGACTATCCTTTGACAAAAGGATACTTTTCAACAGTCATAAACCATATTTATTCATTTTTTCATACAGT
>NZ_JAOPHO010000229.1:0-616 GCF_033141925.1 Peribacillus sp. CSMR9 | reverse complement strand
GTGGAAGGTCAAGACTACGACGATTCCTCTACTTAGCAACTATGAGCCTTGTGATGAATAACCCTGAGTTTAAAGCCGTCCATTCCCATAATGTGAAGGTAAAGAAGATAAAGAAAATGAAATCAATCATGAAACTGATAGGTAAACTAGCAAGGATTTTTGTAGGAATAGCACGACGAAACGAGTCTTATTGTCCAAAAAAAGTTCAAGTATCAATCCCTTTAGCAGCATAGAAATAAAACATTAGTTATATAAAATGTATCATTTTAAAATAGTCAATTGTAATTTTGAATGTTGTCTTATTCGTAGGATTTCAAATATGTACGAAGTACCAGGTTTCTTGAACAAAAGGGCACTGTGACCCATCAGGTTAGCATAACTGGCCTCCACCCCTTGGAAAGGCAAGACGAAGGAATGAGAGGGCGATTGACCCGTTGAGACATGGGAGGGAAAGCCTCCAGGGGCGGCGTGGAGATGTGCATTATATGGTAAAATATGGAGTGGTAGCTGACTCCTTTATTTAACTATGCCTTCACGAAGCCTAACTGATCTGAACTCATTTCATTTACTCGTAAGTCTAATTACAAGGGTTATGAAATCCTGCGAATAAGTGAGC
>NZ_JAOPHO010000228.1:0-631 GCF_033141925.1 Peribacillus sp. CSMR9 | reverse complement strand
GTCATCCCTCTCCATACCAAACCTTTAAGAGAGCGGCGTGATGATATCGCTTTGTATCTTGAACATTTCATGCACCTAACATTGGTGGAACCGCACCTCATTTAGTGAGTGAAGAAATAAAGGATATAAAAGTTGAATTAGTGAAATATATAAAAGGTTAGTTAAAGGAGGATGTTTTGATTAACACCTTCAAGGGAGCTTTTACAACTAACAGGTCCTTTACTTCAATAACAGGGGTTGCTGCGGCAACCTATTTTTTATGCAACTAACGGGTACTTTAGTTCATTAAGGCACTAAATTATATTTAAATCTATATAAAAAACAGTTAGCTATTAAATAAGAAAAAGTAAAAAAACCTACTTCCTTGAACAGGATCGTAGGATTTTTTGCTTTATTCTAAACCAATACGTGTAACATAATAGCATTGTATTACATGATACGATCTTATTTGAAATTGTGGATTTTTGATAATGTAGGATTTTTTCTTATTAAGCAATCGGGCCAGATTGTTAAACAGCAATTATAAAGAAAAGAGGTAGATTAGTGAGCGTGGATATCTAATATCAGTGATGTGATAAACTTTTTTAGGAATTAAATTATTTTAAATAAACTCTAGGAAATTATGCTCATA
>NZ_JAOPHO010000227.1:0-651 GCF_033141925.1 Peribacillus sp. CSMR9 | reverse complement strand
AAAAGACACGCTATCTATTTAATTGCTACCGCACTCAAGATCATTTGAGTGCTTTTTTTTATTTCTACGACAAAAACACGACAAAATTAGGGACAAAAACATGGACAAAATGAGGAGTTTTTCAGGGATAAAGGAGGGGAATTTTTAATTTTCCATTGAAGGTAGAATTTTCTTATCAGGTAAACGCCTGATGGGAGATGCATCGTTCCCATATCAATGGTGTACTCAAGTGTATCGAATGACTGAGAAGGTTGCCGGCTGAAATTACGGGGGAGCAACTGGAGTCTAGCAGTATTGCGTACGATAGCTTAGGGGCGCAGAGTGTGAAATTCCTTTGCAAATTACTGACTGTCAAATTTTACAGCGACCGTTCCTGCAATCCTGGCTTCCTCCTGGGTGATTGATAAGGACGGGATAAATATAATTAGCAATTAGCATAATGAGGTGGTATTTCAAAGCATTCCAAGGAATGTTTTTCTTTTGCTCAAAAGAAGCTAAGAGTAGGTGAGGAAAGGTGAATATTGTACAACCCATTCGCAATCTAAACACGATCCAAGAAATTAAGAGAATGTTAAAAGAGCGAAATGAGCGAAATTATATTCTATTTTTATTTGGGATACAAACCGGTTTGAGAATATCTGATATTTTAAA
>NZ_JAOPHO010000226.1:0-676 GCF_033141925.1 Peribacillus sp. CSMR9 | reverse complement strand
TCCCCGATTGAATACCGAGAAAAGGCCGCAGCTTAAAATACTCTTTTTTTATTGTCTACTTGACAGGGTTATGTGCAAATTGAGTCTCTTTCTTTGTGATCTAGCGAAACTTTGTCCACTTTGCTGCATATTCTTTTCTTTTACTCTTTTTGCTCTCCAAAAGCCAAATAACACGATCATAAACCCAATCGGAGCAAATATAGGTGTCAACTATAAACCCACAAGTTGATACATAAACCACATTTTCTCAGTAAACATAACCGTTGCAGAAGTCTTTGATTGTATGTACAAATATTCGTGAAAACGGAAAGAATAATAGATTTATTGTTACTTAAGTGATTATTTCCGTTTCATTTGAGGGAATAACCCCAATGCCATCAAGTTAAAGTTTTGTAGTACCCCCAGAACGAAATTTTGGACTTTCTTGTAACTTATAAGGTCAATTTATCGTTTTGGGTACCTATTTTCTTGGCTTGATGGGCATGGGGTTCCACCACATCGCCATCAAGCTAAGCGCGCTAGAGATAATATAAAAATGTGTTCTCTTTAATTTGCTATGGTAAAACTAAAAATGCGCATGACAAAAAAACCATCAAATTGGTTTTTTAAAAAAATATTAGGCAGCTTTAAGTTTTTGTGACGTACAATCATACACAATACCTAAGATATCAAAGAC
>NZ_JAOPHO010000225.1:0-689 GCF_033141925.1 Peribacillus sp. CSMR9 | reverse complement strand
TAGGAATATCATACCATATATTTTGTTAAATATTACTATAAATAAGTGAGAGAAAAATAAAAAAGACCTCCTACAAATCACAGCAGGAGGTAAACTATTATAAATATTCCCTAAGATTATCAGCTACTTCCTCAACATCTAAATCTAGATACTGAGTTGTAACAGCTAAATTTGAATGTCCTAGAGCTTTAGAAATTAGTGCAAGGTTTGCCCCTTTATCCAACAAGCTCTTAGCATAACCCCTTCTTAAAGCATGAGGGTTAATATTCTGCAAATCATACTTTTTAGCATATTTGTTTAACTGCTTTGAAATAGCATTGTTTGTAGATTTTGTATTAAGAGATGTACCTTTATAACCAATGAATAAGTAAGAGTTTTTTTGACCATAGTATTCTCTTATTTTATTATTCTGATTCATAAGAACCCTCAACAAATGCAGTAATTCATCATCAATGGGTAACTTTAGAATTTTATGGTTTTTTAAGATTTCCCCCTCCATACAAAGTAACTTATTCTCAAAGTCAATGTGCTTCTCTTGCAGTTGCCCAAGTGTATTGATTCTTACACCTGTTTTATAAAGAGTAAGAACTGCCACAGCATCCCTTAATCCAATAAAGGTATTTAAGTCTAACAAAGACAACAGAACCATTACATCATCTTTCTTAGCCCCTTTTTTAACCTGCTTATCT
>NZ_JAOPHO010000224.1:0-689 GCF_033141925.1 Peribacillus sp. CSMR9 | reverse complement strand
CAGGTGGACTATTTAAAAAAGCGCAATCCAAATCTACATGGGAAGGAATGGTCCTAAAATCCGAAAGGTTTCAAGTAATTGATGATTTGAGGAAAACACACCCACTCGCGTGGCTATTAAAAATTGGTGAAGTTTCAAGAGCGGGTTATTACAAATGGCGGAAGACTCAGTCTAGACGTTCACTGAGACTTCAGAAAAACCTTTGGATAAAAGAACATATATTAGCCATTCATAAGATACATCCATACTACGGATACAAACGGATGACTCGAGCTTTATTCAGAGAGGGAATCGTTGTCAATCATAAGCGTGTTCGTCGTTTGATGAGAGAATTGAGGGTTACATCTGTTATTCGAAAGAAACGCCCTTTCTATGGTCGAAGAGGATCGGTTGTATATAAGAATATTTTAAATCGTGAGTTCTATGCAGAGTCCATATTACAAAAGTTAGTAACAGATATAACCTATGTAAGGATTGGAGACACGTTTGTCTACCTATCTGCCGTTTTAGATTTGTATAATAATGAAATTGTGGCATGGGAAGTTTCAACTAGAAACGATCTTGAATTGGTTCATAATACGTTGAATCAGTTAAGGGACAAATCATTTGGAAAGGATGCCCTTCTCCATTCTGATCAAGGATTTCAATATACGACGAAATCATACGAAAGACAGGTAAAAGAACTCGGT
>NZ_JAOPHO010000223.1:0-697 GCF_033141925.1 Peribacillus sp. CSMR9 | reverse complement strand
GATGGCCTGTAACTCCAAGGCTCTCATCTATTTTTCTGTGTCCAACGTATTGAAACGGAACGCATGAAATGCACTCCCCACTTCCAGTTCTTTAGCTTCGATTACTTCCAGGTTTTCCACTAGCTTTTCCGCTTCTGTTTTTTCCACTTGTTTTGTCATATGTTTCACCTCCTTAGCATTTATGATGGATGGCCTGTAACTCCAAGGCTCTCATCTATTTTTCTGTGTCCAACGTATTGAAACGGAACGCATGAAATGCACTCCCCACTTCCAGTTCTTTAGCTTCGATTACTTCCAGGTTTTCCACTAGCTTTTCCGCTTCTGTTTTTTCCACTTGCTTTGTCATATGTTTCACCTCCTTAACATGTATGATGGATGGCCTGTAACTCCCAGGCTCCCATCTATTTTTCTGTGTCCAACGTATTGAAACGGAACGCATGAAATGCACTCCCCACTTCCAGTTCTTTAGCTTCGATTACTTCCAGGTTTTCCACTAGCTTTTCCGCTTCTGTTTTTTCCACTTGCTTTGTCATATGTTTCACCTCCTTAACATGTATGATGGATGGCCTGTAACTCCCAGGCTCCCATCTATTTTTCTGTGTCCAACGTATTGAAACGGAACGCATGAAATGCACTCCCCACTTCCAGTTCTTTAGCTTCGATTACTTCCAGGTTTTCCACTAGCTTTTCCGCTTCT
>NZ_JAOPHO010000222.1:0-697 GCF_033141925.1 Peribacillus sp. CSMR9 | reverse complement strand
CAATTTCGCTTTGTCAGTTGTCGAAGTTTCCTTTGAAACTTCTGTACAGAACTTGGATGAGGTTTCACTTTGTAGTTGTTGTTATTAGTGTCGTAATAATACCCAAATCCTAAGAATTTCAACTCTTTTGGACGTGAGATTCTACTCTTCTCTACGTTGACTATCAGGCCTAATTTCTCTTCTATAAATCTCACGATTGTGCTCATTACTCGGTTCGCTGCCTTTTCACTTTTCACAAAGATAAGGGCATCATCAGCGTACCTCACGAACCTTAGTCCTCTTTTCTCCAGTTCCTTATCAAGTTCGTTTAACATTATATTACTTAATAGTGGACTGAGGTTGCCTCCTTGCGGAGTACCGACAGGTGTGTCTTCATATTTTCCATTCACCATGACTCCACTGACTAAGTATTTTCTGATTAACGAGATGACATTTCCGTCTTTTATTGTGTTGGATATGATTCTCATGAGTTTATCGTGATGGACGGTATCGAAGAATCTTTCAAGATCAATGTCGACTACCCAATCATGTTCATCATTCAGAAACTCCAGGCTTTTAATTATCGCCATTTCACAACTTCTTTTTGGTCTGAAACCGTAACTGAATTCACTGAATTGCTTCTCAAATAGTGGACTGAGAACTTGATGAATGGCTTGTTGAACGACTCTATCCACTACTGTTGGTATTCCCAATTTGC
>NZ_JAOPHO010000221.1:0-701 GCF_033141925.1 Peribacillus sp. CSMR9 | reverse complement strand
TTAGCCAGTAGAACCTTCGGGTTCTTCTTTGACTTCGTGAAACTAAAACCGAGAAACGTTCTGTTCCAAGGGCGATCATACTTCGACTTCTCGTAGTTGACCTTTAGCTTCAGTTTATTTTCAATGAAGCTTGAGATATTTCCCATTGCACGTTTGGCGGCTTTTCGTGTCTTCACAAAGATAGTACTGTCATCCGCATACCTTACGAATCGAAGATTGCGTTTCTCTAGTTCTTTATCTAAATCGTCTAACATGATATTAGATAATAAAGGACTTAACGGACCTCCTTGCGGAGTTCCCTCCTCACTTTTATGAAAAAGTCCGCCTATCATAATGCCTGCTTGAAGGAATTTACGAATCAGTTTGAGAACTCGTTTATCTTCAATTTTCCGCTCTAACATTCCCATGAGCTTGTCATGATTCACTTTATCGAAGAACTTCTCCAAGTCCATATCCACTACCCATGTATAACCTTCGGTTATATAGGACTTTGCCTTTCGAACCGCCTGGTGCCCTTGTTTGTTAGGGCGAAATCCATAGCTATTCTCCGAAAAGGTTGAGTCATATATCTTGGTCAATATTTGGGCAATGGCTTGTTGAATGAAACGGTCTAGAACGGTTGGAATACCCAATAGCCGAACTCCGCCGTTTGGTTTCGGGATTTCGATACGACGGACGGGTTGCGGTTGATAGGTACCCTG
>NZ_JAOPHO010000220.1:0-713 GCF_033141925.1 Peribacillus sp. CSMR9 | reverse complement strand
TAAAGCAATGGATTATTTCGGTTCATTGTTCGATGGATTCGGAGGGGCGGCTCCTGTAGGTAGTGGAGTTGGAAGCTGGCGAGGCACGGTCATGAAGGCATTGGGAATGAATGGCCTTCCTACTAGTGCTAATTATGTGAACGCATGGTTAAGGCAAATCAAGTCTGAATCTGGCGGTAATGAAAAGGCCATACAAAGTTCTGGTGTCAAAGACGTCAATTATTACAGTGGACAACTTGCCCGCGGCCTCGTCCAGGTGATCCCGCCAACATTTCGAAGTTTTGCATTCCCTGGACATAAAAATCAGATGAATGGCTTAGACAGCTTATTGGCAGGCATGAACTATGCTAAATCGCGTTATGGATCTAATATGCTTAAATATATTGGCCATGGTCATGGATATGAAAATGGCGGTATCATCACCAAGGAACATTTGGCGATGGTAGGTGAAGGCAATAAACCAGAAGCTATCATCCCTTTAAGTCCGAACAAACGTAGTAGGGCACTAGAATTACTGGCTGCCGTTTCTAGTAAAATATTTGGTGATCCTTCAAAGACTAGTAACAACGATAATAGTCTTATTTTTTCTCTGCTAAAAAAACAGGATACCCAAATTGAATTATTACAGCAGCAACTAGGCCTTTTATCTAAAATCCTATCGAAAGACACGAATACTTATCTGGATGGAAAAGTCCTTCATAACAATAACAAAA
>NZ_JAOPHO010000219.1:0-750 GCF_033141925.1 Peribacillus sp. CSMR9 | reverse complement strand
GTAAGACCTCATAATAAGGTCTTACACATGAAGGTGCTGACAATGTTCTAAAAGGGGAAATACCTGAAATATAAATATAACTGAAAGGAGTGAAATACTAATGGAAGCAAGCACCTTTTTAGGACTGTTTTGGGGATGGATGACGGTTATCGTATCGGGAATACTTTTCGTACGTCCATCAGTTCTACGTGAACTGAAAAGATTAGTGGTCGAGGACAGAGGATTTGGGATTATGTATGGCTTTCTATCGATTTTCCTAGGATTAGGCACTGTTATCCTGCATAATGTATGGGCACTCAACTGGCTGGGATTCATCACAGTCATTGCATGGCTCGCACTATTAAAGGGAATTTACGTAATTGCATATCCTGAACCATCCAAGAAAACCGACTTTGAAGTACGGATACTATCTACGCGTATAGCACTTGCTATCGTTGGTGCTTTGGCTTTATGGATGCTTGTAGTAATCTATATGAAATAATCCGTAATTCCTAATAGCGACAAACAAGCCTCCGGCAGCGAATAGAAGGGTTTATTTATTCATCTCCTTTAATTTGGAAGATGTTGTCTCAGTAGTTTCGTTATGACCATTAAGACCTTCTTAATGTTGTTAAAATCAGGGTAGTCGCCAGGAAAATATGCTTAACGTTGTACATACGCATTTTCCTGACGCTTGAATAGGCTACACTTAGTTGGACAGAATTTTTAAGGTCAAGTAGACTACAGATACTACATTTGAGGAGAATCTAC
>NZ_JAOPHO010000218.1:0-808 GCF_033141925.1 Peribacillus sp. CSMR9 | reverse complement strand
AAACTTCGTTGAGACATAATCAATCCTCTCCCCTTGTTGGTGTTTAATGATAGTCCATAAAAAAATAAATGACCTCTAATCGAAGCCATTTATTTAGAGTATTTTAAACACCTGTTTTTTTAACAAAATTACTTAGCTTTGTTATGTAGTTTAAATGACTCTTCATTGTCATCCCATTTTACATTTACCTTTATAACTTCATCTTTACCTACCATTGCTCCATTTACTGAACTTCCACTAGTTTTAAATACTTTTTCACTAGGTGGATCAGGGTAGGCCTCTCTTTTATTTCCGCTACTAATGGTTGTTTCATAAGAATATTCAAGGTTTTTCATCGAAGATAACTCTTCCAAAGATCCCTTGAATTTTAATGTAAGTACATAGTTATCTTTGCTAGAATGAGTTGTTTGCTTGCCATTTTCCCCCCATATTTCGGTTGCTTTATAAGAATATACAGCCTCCCAATTTTCGCTTTCTCCTATAAATTGATAATTATGTTCAGTCGTTTCCGATTTAGTATCTTTTTTAGTCGTTTCGGCATTATTTGCTTCTTTAGAGGTTTCCGCATTATAATCTTTGTTCGATGCGTTCGTACCACAAGCTGTTAAAACCATTATTATAAATAACATAGTGAATATTTTCTTCAACTAAGCTCCTCCTAAATTATAAAATTGAATTATTTATTAATTTTACCATTTAAAGGGTTTTTAATACAAATTCCTAATCACTCACATACCAAAGCTAAATAACAAGCCGGCAGGCGGCTCATTGTTTAGCTTCATAATTGTTAATGTTGATAGCGTAATCA
>NZ_JAOPHO010000217.1:0-831 GCF_033141925.1 Peribacillus sp. CSMR9 | reverse complement strand
AATATCCCAATCTTTTATTAAAGTTAACATAAATATCCATTTCCCTTTCTACATAAAGATACCACAAACGACCGTTTATGGTACTGATAAATATTTTTAAAAAAACAACCTATTTCTATTAATTTATAGAACCAAAACTCATTCCCAAAATCAAAGTAACATTTTTAATATCTAATACCGTTTTTGGTGCTAATATAGGGTTATAAACTACTTTTGCAGGTGATGAATGGTGATATTTGGTTATGCACGTGTAAGTACGGAGGAACAAAACTTGGATATGCAAGTTGATGCCCTTACAAAATTTGGAGCAGAAAAAATTTATAAAGAAAAATTGACCGGAACTAAAAAAGATAGACCCCAACTAGAAGAACTTCTTAAAGTCTTACGCAGTGGCGACAAAATTGTTGTATATAAACTTGATCGTATTTCACGTTCTACAAAACATCTAATTGAACTCAGTGAATTATTCAATGATATGGACGTAGATTTTGTCTCTATTAATGACAGTATTGATACTTCAACTGCAATGGGGAAGTTTTTCTTTCGTACAATGGCAAATATTGCAGAGTTAGAACGAGATATTATTAGCGAGAGGACAAAATCAGGGCTTCAAGCAGCAAGATCCAGAGGAAGGAAAGGTGGCAGACCATCGAAAAAAAGGGACAAAGTTGAAATGGCGATAAAAATGTATAAAAGTAAGGATTATACAATCAACGAAATTACAGAAGCAACGGGAATCAGCAAAACTTCACTGTATAGATACTTAGACAAAGTAAATTAGGCTCATACCAAAAAAGGCAGCAGTACCGTCACACAAACAGTAACGACAGG
>NZ_JAOPHO010000216.1:0-841 GCF_033141925.1 Peribacillus sp. CSMR9 | reverse complement strand
GGGTTCTAGAAAAAGGACATAGAAAACCCCGAATAAGGGACTTTTTTTACTGTGTCCATTATTCGGGGTATAGTTCAATCTAAGCTGGGTCTTTTAATATTTGCGTATTGGCTGATTTTTCAAAATGTGAATATCAAGTGTTTGAATATGAGTGAAAGACTTAAGGTTTTGGAGTATCAAAGATTAAAACGGCTAATAAAATAAATTGAATTTAATCACCATGTTTTTCAAGTAGTATGATACTCATCAAAACTATCGAAGTGAAACATTTTGCTTTTGACCAAGATTATTAAATAAAACGGAAAGTCTAACTGCCGAGGATCATGAGGAGATTCACAATCATCCTATTTTTAGCTATAAAATGATAAAAGATAGTTCCATCATTAAGGATAGTGTGAAGGTAGCCGTTCTAGAGCAACACAGAAGGTTAGATGGAACGGGTTATCCCGAAAGGTGGAAAACAAAGTTCATGAACTTATTTTAAAAATTATTGTTGTTGCAAAAGTCTTTCACGCCATGAATTCCAAAAAGGATATATAGAAGAAATACTATAATGATAAGAAAAAAGTTTACTCTTAAAAAGATAAGCTTCTAGGGGGATGACCAATTTTTTTTATCAAGGGATTCATATATTTTATTTATTTTAAAATAACTCTTGCTTTTATTTCTGATACTGGATATAATAACTAAGTCGACATCGAAATAAAAAAAGTTGTTGACAAAAAATAATATAGTTGATATATTATTAAAGTCGTTTCTAAGCGAACGACAACGAAATTGCTCTTTGAAAACTGAACAAAACAAAGCGCCAACGTTAAATTTTAAGTGAGCACACACTATT
>NZ_JAOPHO010000215.1:0-888 GCF_033141925.1 Peribacillus sp. CSMR9 | reverse complement strand
AAGCTAACCACTACTACTGCCTTCATGGTTCGGGACTTTCACCCTATAGATTGCACCCATGCCGGGCGCACGAAAGATGTGGGTTATCTGAATGAATTAGCAAAAGCAAACGGCACTTTGTCCGAATTTTATGATTTGATGATTAGTCATTATTCCCATAGTGGCTCATTTGATAAAGCAGATTATTCCTTCGACAGATGCATCAGACCTTTTTATGAAGAATTTAATAAAGAACAATTCAAAACATTATTAGATGAAGTAACCTATAATCCACAATGCCATGGGGGGATGTACGGTAGCAGGAATAAACGCTTACTAGAACCTGCTCAGAAACTAATACCTGATATAGATCTAGAGGATACCTATAAAATTTTATTTAAATAAAAGGCTTTCCATTAAAGTTTCCCCTTAATGTAGATAGACAATAAAGGAATTTAATACACACTCTATATCACCACTCAGGCAGGATTAAAAGCAGCCAGATCCAGAGGGAAACTTGGTGGACGTCCAAAAGCTGATCAGGCAAAACTTGAATATGCTTATCACTTATACGAGCAAAAGAAATTGACAATAAAAGAGATATGCGACAAAGCCGATGTTTCTCGGACATCCTTATATAGATTTATAGATGAACAAAAACAAATCACAAACTAAGGAGTGTTTATAATCATCTAAGGGGGTTATTTAATGCCTAAGTGTATGTATTGTAACCGTAATGAGCCTATTGAACAGTTAACTCCGATGTATGAAAAAAATAAACCTGGGTGGATTCGGTATTATTGCGATCGGTGTCTGCCTGGCGTTAAAGACGGAATAGCGTTGGTAAAACAATAATTATGAAGATGATTATAAACTTATAATATTAAATAGAGAAGAGGAATGCCTTAT
>NZ_JAOPHO010000214.1:0-893 GCF_033141925.1 Peribacillus sp. CSMR9 | reverse complement strand
AGTCCAAAATTTGCTTTCGAAGATATATGGTGCCACCAATCCTTTTTGGAATTTTCCCTATATGTGCTGTATTGCCGAAATGGGTGATTGGAAGCCAAAAGTAGTGGTATGGGAAAATGTAAAAGGCGTACTCGATCGTAATGTGATGCCTATCTTTAATCACTACCTGCAGGAAATGACCAAGTTAGGCTACAGCAATTCATTTGATGTGCTAAACGCTATGGATTTTGGTATTCCACAATCGAGAGATCGAGTATTTTGCATATCAATACTAGGAGGAGCGACATTCGATTTTTCAAAGTTAGAAAAGCAACCAATGCGTCATATCAGTGAATTTTTAGAACTAAATGTAACGGATGAACGGTATATGGTGAATATACCTTCGATGTTGAATCGTTTAAAAGATTTAGCGACACCCGAGCAAATTGATGCAGCTAAAAAGAA
The DNA here is from genome assembly GCF_033141925.1 of Peribacillus sp. CSMR9. Lineage (NCBI taxonomy): Bacteria > Bacillati > Bacillota > Bacilli > Caryophanales > Bacillaceae > Peribacillus > Peribacillus sp. CSMR9. The sequence goes on along the minus strand of NZ_JAOPHO010000214.1, from coordinate 449 downwards.
ACATCGATTTGTTGAAACGATAACAGATTATTGTACAACTATAACGGAGCGCCAAGATAGATGCCCGAATGCAGGAGTGGTGAAAGTAGCTGATAAAAAGTATCGGTATTTAACAGAACGGGAAGTGTGGCGCCTAATGGGTTTTGATGATGCTGATTTCGACTTAATGCTGCAAGAATTCCCCATGAAGAAAGGGCTTCGAAACGCCACACTTTATGCACTAGCTGGCAATAGTATTGTAGTTCAAATACTCGAAGCAATATTTAAAGTGATTTTAAATGAGGATTATGCAACAAGCTTTATTACAGATAAAACCGGACAGTTGCAATTGATTTGTTGAACAGTTCGAATATACGGTGGACACAAAATGTGAAATAAGGGAGGGTGGGATTTCGAAAAAAATATATCTTCCATTTATTTAGAGCAATTATCCGCAGATTACCAAATAT
>NZ_JAOPHO010000213.1:0-925 GCF_033141925.1 Peribacillus sp. CSMR9 | reverse complement strand
AGTTGAGGATTTTTCTTTTGCTATAAAAAATACGTATGCCTGGTTCATAAACTCAAGGACATCCTGATCAATCGGGTATAATCCAAGTTTTCTGATTGTTTTGGCGACATCCGTATTTCCCACAGTTTATCTAAAAATTCATTCTCACCATCAAATTCCTCTAAACGCTTTTCATCCATCCTTCTAATGATATTTTGAACTTTGGATGCTTTTGGACCTTCTTTCATATAACGCTTTAACTGACCTATCAGAGCAATCCATTCGAGTGAATCAGAGCTGTCACTTGTCATATTAGGAACCCTTTCTAATAACTTTATTTCTCTGTCTTTAAATACAGATTCGCGATAATATTGCTGGATTTCTTTATCTTTACTGGATAATTGCATGATCTTCTGAATCGCAATCAAGTTTTCTTCTCCTTCTATCGCAATTCCATGTATCAATTCCCGTAAGGATAACTCTATTTTCTTTAAATTTTCCTGTTCATTTATTACAAAAGATAATTGATTCTTTAAACTATCCGACCAATCCCAATCACTGAAAGTGAGCATATCCTTAATCTCATGTAATCGAAATCCAACTTTTTTTAGAAATTGAACTTGCTGTAGTTTTTTTATTTCTTCATTTGTATATAATCGATGTCCACCTTCTGTTTTCGATGTTGGTTTTAATAAGCCAATTTCATCGTAGTAACGCAGTGTTCTTACTGTAACACCTGTCACTTCCCCTACCTTATTAATGTGTATCAATTGATCAACCTGCCTTCCTGTATGTTAAGACCATTCGTAACACCTGTTTTATCCATTTCACTTTTCTTCTTCTCTACCAAAAAAGTTTTTAAGTAAGTATTGGATTGTCAACACTAAATCAAACAACTTTTTTAAGGGATAATTTTTTATATTCTAGAGGACTTAAGTAGCCAAGA
>NZ_JAOPHO010000212.1:0-928 GCF_033141925.1 Peribacillus sp. CSMR9 | reverse complement strand
TGGAAAAAATTACTAACCAAAAAACATTTGCAACCCACCAAAGCTTCATCCTTCTACCTCCTTTCCTCCACTAGTAAATACTATACATATAGCAGTACGGAAAAATAAGGTAAAAGTTTCAAAAATCAGGTATCTTTATTAAGCTAACCTGCCCCGATAGTTCCATAAGAAAAAGAGCTGAACTACCAGCTCTCCTTAAACAATAAACACAGCTCTTCATGATTCATTTAGGTTCTCAATGTGGTATTTTCACTTTAAAAGATTCAAACTCCACAGGTTGTAAAGAATCCCCTTTAAACCCGGTAGTAAAAATGGAATTTATCTAAAAGAATTTGCAATATCAACTAACACCTCCAAAGGTACTTGTTCGGATACTCTCTTATCAATACTTAATATATACTGCCAATTTTCCTTCTCAAATACTAATACATTACCCATGCGATTTTTTATCAAAAATGCCCTGCCTTTATCCAATTTTATTGTCTTATCAATATGTCTTGATTTAAATGAAATGGCCTGTTTTTTAGGTCTCAATCTAAGCGTATAATGGTTCTCTGGCGTATTCTCATTAAAAAATTCAATTTCAAAGTCATTATTAATCCCAAAATCTTTATTGCACCTTCCAAAGTAATGCGTGAATTGAACCGGAGGTATTTTATATGGCAACACGATATCCTCGTTGAAAAGATTTTCACATTCATTTACTGCTTCCTCAACCGTCTTATATCCTATCTCAATTAAACCATTTTCCAATGGTTCTCGTTCATCTTGTCCCTCTGCATTTACTGCTCCAAAACTTATTAAACATAAACTCAATGTGAAAATTAAACTGAATTTCTTCATCATAAAAACTGAATCGTCTACACTTATCTGGACAGATATTTTAAGGGCAGCTACACTTAACTTATTACAGATAAGGAGCACTCAA
>NZ_JAOPHO010000211.1:0-930 GCF_033141925.1 Peribacillus sp. CSMR9 | reverse complement strand
GGTCTCTATACTCGTATCTTACTGAGGGGCTCTATTTTTTTCAAACCTGATATTTAACGATCTACAGGAATGCTAACAGGTGCGTTAGCTGAAGATCAAGCTGTCTTTAAGGCGGCTTTTTCTTGTGTGCCAGGCATGGCAACTATCTAGGTGGTGAAAGTCCACTGTGGGGGTACACATCGACCAACCACTAAGGAAGCGCAAGGTACTTATCGTGAGGTAAGGGCTGGAGGAAGCGTGGAATAAAATCTTGGCTCGACGAACAGGAATCTGATACTAAGGCTCTATAAAGGGATTAAACTCCAAGACAAGTTAAAGTCCAAAAGATGTGCGTAACTTTATAGAGTAAATCAGGCGAGTAAAAGAGGAAAGATAGGTGTCTTACCCTGGGAGGTCTTGCGGATGTACAGAAGTACAGAAGTACAGTCGAAAAAGGTTAGTCGCAAGAAGTCAGCAGAAGCCATAGTAATGAAATAATTTCATGAAGGGCTGAACAATTTATAGTGTTTCAACGCCACGAATGCGTAAGTGACGGACTCCGAATGTGTTAATGGTGAAAGTATGAGCGTACCTCAAAGAATAACCAAAATGGAGATATCACTTACTACGTGAGAGGAAAGGAGAAACGAGTGTGGAACTTTTAGAACAAATCCTAAGTAATAAAAATATGAACGAAGCCTACATACGTGTCTATAAAAATAAAGGTGCAAGTGGGGTCGACGGAGTAACAGTCGACGAACTAAAGCAATACCTGAAAGAGAACAAAGATGAACTGCGTCAGCGCATCAGAACAAGAAAATACCAACCACAAGCTGCCTTAAGAGTGGAGATCCCAAAAGAAAATGGAAAGATGGCAAATTGGGAATACCAACAGTAGTGGATAGAGTCGTTCAACAAGCCATTCATCAAGTTCTCAGTCCACTATTTGAG
>NZ_JAOPHO010000210.1:0-937 GCF_033141925.1 Peribacillus sp. CSMR9 | reverse complement strand
TATTGGACTCAGCAATTCATCGGGAATTGAGATCGTAAGAGGTGGCAGATTGCCGCCTCTTTTTTTAACCTATTTCCTTGGTTTGACTGGCGTTCCTTCTATTAAAGAGTTGCTTTCAATTATTTCTTGCGGTGTTGTTGGATTGTTATTACTCTCGTTGTCACAAGAAGTTGATGATGAAGATTAAGGTGGTGACAAAATGGGGGCATATGCTTCTCACCGATACATCAAAGCTTTTGATGATGCCGAAGCACACATTCGATATATTGGTTTTCGAGAACGCGAAGACAAATCAGAATCACTTGGATTATTTTCAGAACATTCCGACGTTTCCAACACAAACGAATTTATAGAATCATTGAAGGCTAAACGATTCAGCCATTCCGCTGTACCAACTATTCACACTGTACTATTTTCAATGTCGGGTGATGAGTGGAACAGGTCAGGATTTAAGCCTGGAGATTATCAAAAAATGATTCGTGAAGTAATGAAGGAATGGGAAATTAAAACCGGTTATCGCTTGGATTGGGTAGCTGCTGAACATCGTAACCCAAACCACCCTCACGCCCATGTTGCAATAAGGGCCGCTTACAAGGACAGGGACGGAGTGGAACATACACTCAAAATTTCAAATGAAGATAGGAAGTTCTTTCGCGAACAATTCCAAAAAACGAAAGAACGCGTAAGACCGTTCGACCCACCTCCCAGGGAATTTGATCATGACTTTTATCAGGACCGTGAATTTGAACGAGATCCAACTTTCAGCATCGACACTTCTTTCTTGGATAACTTCTTTTATCAGGTTAAACGAGAATTGGAACACGAAGAATGGGAACGAGAAATGGTTAAGAAAAAAGCCAATAACAAACAAAGGGAGAGATAATATGAAAAAATGTACTTTATGTAATTATGATAATTCAGAAACTGATGAAACTTT
>NZ_JAOPHO010000209.1:0-944 GCF_033141925.1 Peribacillus sp. CSMR9 | reverse complement strand
GCGAATGGCTAGTTCTTACTCGACGGGAATCCCACCCGCTATATGATACGACCTAGGCTCGGCCGCACAAGCACCCGTTAGTTTAAGTAGGTTTCTTCACAAACTTTTTAGTATTCCAGTTAATACAGGAATGCTGCCCCGTTTCAAGATAAGAAAAGGCTATGTTAAAGTTCTTGGTTGATTTTGATTAATCATAATCGTTTATGGTATCAAACAACGCATTCTAAGGTGAAAAACTAAAGCATTATCCCCTTTTGTTCAAAAAGAAGGGATTTTTACTATCACTGAATTAAGATATTCCCTACATATTGGGCAGTACCTCTTGAACTTGTGAATACAACTTCTAAAACATACCCCCCTTTGTTATTGGGGATTTGAAATTCCCTATTTTCATGCAATTCGAGTTCAATTCGTTGTTCATCTTTAAGTAGGGCAACTGTTATTTTTGGGTCTGTCCAAATATCTCCACCATTTCTTACGTTCTCTTGAAAATCTAAGGAAACTTTTTCGTTAGCAGTAACCTTCATTTTTTCTTGTGATAATCCGAATTCTTGAATATCATCTATTTTTTGATCTACATCTCCACTTGATGAACTCCAACTGACATTTCCTTCTGCTAATTGCACAGATGTAGCAAGGTCTTCTGAATATAAATGAGCAGTTGGAACACCAACATCATAATCTTCTCCTATACATCCTGTTAATATAAAAATTAAAAACATTCCTATAAATAATCTAAAAAAGCCTTTCATTTCATACCCCCTATTTTTCACCCTTTCTAATTTCAATCCAATTATACATCAATAATCCATATTATCCCATTTTCGCTGTTTATCATTTTTTTACTTAATCAACTAAACTGCCCCTTTAGCATTCCTGTAGATCGTTAAATATCAGGTTTGAAAAAAATAGAGCCCCTCAGTAAGATATGAGTATAGAGTCCA
>NZ_JAOPHO010000208.1:0-971 GCF_033141925.1 Peribacillus sp. CSMR9 | reverse complement strand
ACATCTAGGAATTACAGCCCTTGCGGAGCAAGGCTTTTCCCCCCCTACCTAGGGGGTTTATCTCTGCCACCTCCAGGGAGTCCCCAAAACGCAAGCGTTTCGGGACTCAGGAGGGGGCATCGTTTGACCTGGGCTTTGCCCGGTCTGCACTTGGGTTTTGCTCTTGCCCGTGCATAGAGTTTAATCTAATATGAGGTTAACGGATGAAATCAGGAGGAACAGTATGCCAAAGATAAATAGAGGAACCACAATTAAATTGAGCATTCGACTGTCCACCATAGCGAGACAAAAAATCGAAAACGCTGCTAAAAATTTAGGAATTTCATTAGCCGGAGTCATTCTTTTCGAATTGACGAAACTCTTGAAAAATCCTCCATCACTATCCGAAATTGCAGATATTGAAAATCGTATTACATTGGAACGTAAACACTTCGTTTTGACAGTTAATGAAACGTTGATGGAAAAAGTGAATAACTTAGCCGAGGATTACGACCAGAAAAAGAACGTTTTGATTGGCTATATAGTTTCCAACCATTTCGATAAATATGGTGATCCAGAAGATGATAAGGATATAGAACCCAAAAAAATAATGGTTCAGGTGAATGAATCGTTAAAAAAAAAGATGATGGAATACAGTGAGAAACATTTCATTCCGTTAAATGCGATTGTAACTTATTCGATTCTCCAGGGGCCATATGAGGGTTTACCTACTTATGATGATGAAGAGACTGTCCAGTTCTTTACGAACGTTCCTGCCTACATTGGGGAATTGGTGAAAGAGGGAGCAGTAGAACATAATATCAGAGAACATTTCTATACGTCACTGTGTATATATAAACAGGTTATGATGCCAGGTGGACGGTTCATTGAATAGATTTGAAAAGAAAAAGGACCGTTACGGTCCCTTTTTTGTTGCTTAAAACGGCTTAATTTATCGTTTATAGAATTTCTTACGGGTAAGATTGTCAAAC
>NZ_JAOPHO010000207.1:0-972 GCF_033141925.1 Peribacillus sp. CSMR9 | reverse complement strand
ACGGTATATAAAAATCATAAACTAGCTTTTGTTATTAGCGTTCAATTTATTTAGTAGTATTTCTATTCCTTTAGGGATTCGCGAAGTACGAACTAACTATTTGGCTTATTTATTTATCAAGTTCTATTTCTTTTTTCAACCGTTCCACAAAACGCTCATTGATATAAGTACGGACAAACTGGTCCTTTTTCTCCAAATCGATGTCTTTTCTAAAAAAACCCACCCTCTTAAGGCGTTGATCCTCAGGCAAGTCGGACCATGCCTGGTTCGCCTCCTCTTCCAGTGAACTTTCTATCTTTCTCTGGATCACCATCGCTTGAAAGCTTTGGTTCTTTCTTTCTTCTATAGATGGTGGTTTGGGCACCCCGTTTAGTAACTGTTCATATTGGCTTTTCAACTCTTCGACTTTTGCGGTAGCCATTTCTTCAAAAGTTTTCTTTACTTCTTCTGTTATCTGTTTTTTCAAAGTCTCCATATTGTCTACATATGGAGCAGGTTTCTCTTTTTTTACAGGGAATGGTCTTAACTCAAAAAAGTTTGAGAGATCATTTGAAATCGCTGATAAGGCCCACTTGTCTTCCCTTCTCTTCTTTATAAACATTGCAATTTTTAAATCTAATTCATCGTACACCTTTTCATTGGTTTCTAGAGTACGATTAATATAATGAATGCGTTCTTTCTCTAACCGTTTAAACCAACCGTCCACTGTATTAATATGTATATTTTGATTGTTCAGATGAGTTTTTAACGTTTCTACAAAATCGCTAATTTTCCAAAATGTTTCCTCAGGCATTTTTGAACCTCCTATTCAAAGTCTCTAAATAATGAACTATATGTAGAACACAAAACACAAATGGTCTACATGCATAACGAATTTACTGAGAGTAATGGTTAAAACAGATAGAATATAAGAAAGATTTGGTAATAGACTCAGTTTGTGTAGACTATTTATAGACTATAGAGTACATATGC
>NZ_JAOPHO010000206.1:0-984 GCF_033141925.1 Peribacillus sp. CSMR9 | reverse complement strand
CAAAGAATTATGGAAAGCCGTCCTATTGTTCACTTCAATTCGAACCTGATTTATTGAAAGATTGATGTATCTGAACAATATAAGCGGAAAATCAAAGAGGACCAGGAGCGAAAAGAACGAGAGAGAAACGCCAGAAAGGAATTTATGCCTGATAAAGTTTCGAGGGATAAAGTTACTCAGGAGGAAGACCCTTACACAATAAGCTTTGAAAAGTTGATTTTGGAACTTAAAAATCCCGAACAGACTTTTGGAACGAAATTGGGCAGAACAGAGTTGATCGGATGTTTCTTTGAACCGAAAGTGGCCAAAGCACTTATGAAAGACCAGAAGGCAAAAGGACGAGGGTGGAAATCCCATTTGGTTAATGAGTTGGTCAAAAAGTATTACCAAGATAAGGGTAAGTTATAAAGAGTGGCCGACTAGGCTGCTCTTTCTTTTGATTTCATTTATCGGAATGCTTGTATGAAGATATATGAGCAAATTAAATATGCTTTGACCTACCAACACCCACCTCATTTTGTTTTAGGTGAACAAGTTAGAAAGAGCTATCAGGAGCATAAGGAAGCGTGAAAGCCTGTTCCTTTCCAGAAGGCTAAAAAAGATGATAAATGACTAAATATAGACGAAAACCGCCCTTTTTTAGGCCCTTTATTACTAATAGAGAATATAATGCCGGGATTCTTAAGCGGTAAATGCGGTGAAGTTGTTCAATAGCCACTGGAATAGAGATGACCGCATGTTGACCTTATAGGCCGTCAAATAGATTAAGGGTGAAAGGTAAAACAGAACGGGGATAAGCCGATAGCCCCCTCCGTCATCGTCCATCCCCTCTGGGACAAGTGACAGAAAACAGGAACAAATTATGATGGCGTTCCCCACTCAACAAAAACAAGTGAAATTGTTCCGAAAGACCTGTGATTAAAATCCCTCTCATTTCCAACCGAACACCTATCATGCCCCTTGGATCACTGATTTCATCAAGTT
>NZ_JAOPHO010000205.1:0-985 GCF_033141925.1 Peribacillus sp. CSMR9 | reverse complement strand
TACGAATTCCAAAAAAAAATCTGAAGGGCTTATATTTAAATTTCGAACTGCTTTTTATTACAAAAATCAGAAAAAAATTATAAAATATATTAGGAGTTCGTGTTATGCAGTAGGCACCTTTAATTCGATAATGAATAATAAGTAAGTATCTACATGGTACAAAGTGCGACAGATTTAGGGTAGTGCCATCTTTTATGACCCTAAAAAGCAAAAGGGGCTATAAAATATAGCCCCTTTTGCTTTTTAGGGCTATATTTTATAGCCCCTACAGTATTAGACTGACCCCTTTTTCTGATAAGTTACTGTTGAAAAAGGGGTTTGTTTATTTTTAATCAGCATATATAGATAATTATTTTAGAGAAGGGCGCAAATTATTGTTTCTAAACTATATATAAAAAATGGCTGTCATCAAAGATGACAGCCTTAGGGTTATATTTTAGAGCCCTTTTTATGTTAAATCCAAATAGAGTTGTTTACTTTTAACCCTAATCTGCCAATTGGGCTGATCAACATTAAGTAACTATACATCTAAACCTCCAGATTTCACTTTTTGAATAGCTTCTTTCATGCTTGAAACAGACAGTTTTTTCAGTATATTTTTGATTTGATTCTTAACGGTATTATCGCTTTTAATTAATTTTTTTTGTATCTCACTTCTCGAATATCCTTGCTCAATAAGGTCATATACCCCCCTTTCGGCAGTAGTTAAATCTTTAAGTTGTTCTTCACTTTTCAACCGAACATAATCTTTAATCAAAGCTTGAATCGGAGAGGGATCATAATAAGTTGAACGAATAATTTCAGGTATACGAGTAGCATCTTTTTTCAAAATATAATCTGTTGCTCCAGCCGTAAAGGCTTGTTGAATAACTTCCTCGTCCGACATAGAAGTTAACATAATGATTTTAGAAGACTTGCTGCGCTCTAACTCTAATGCTGTATATATGCCATCAAGATTAGCCCCTGACAAATTAATATCTACAAG
>NZ_JAOPHO010000204.1:0-1005 GCF_033141925.1 Peribacillus sp. CSMR9 | reverse complement strand
CACTGGGTTATGTAAGTCCGATTGATTACAAACTTGAACACCTTAAAAAAGTTGTCTAGTTTAGTGTTGACATACCAGCTATCCCCTTTCATTTTTATGTTCCTTTATCAACTAACGCACCCGTTAGTTTAAGTGATAAACATCACAAACAGTGTATTATTTCATTTGAACATATTATTATTTTAGGCTCTGATAAAGTTGATATTTATACATAAAGAAAGACCATTAAATTTCGATGGTCTTATCAAACAAAAGCTTATGTTAATTGGTAATTAAGAAGGATGTTATCCACTACTTAATGGCGATATTACCTACATATTCAGCACTTCCGTTATCCGAAAGAAGGTCCACTTCTATTAGATATTCTCCTTTTTCTTTTGGGAAATTGAAGTTGAGATTTTTATCAACTTCCAATTCTACCTTCTCATCCTGCTTCCATACCCAAATACTTATTTTTTCAATCTTAAAGTCTTGACTATCAAAGTCTATATAATAATCGTGTTGACCAGAATTAATGCTTACTTGTTTTTGTTTCCTTGCAAGTGATAGAATATCTTTCGTTTCTTTCTTATATTCTTTATCAGATTTCCAATCTATATTTGCTACTTTTAATTTGATATCACTATTAGAGAGTGTAGGAGTAAGTGTAACGCTAGGAGGAGTAAAATCATAATCTTCTCCTAAGCACCCTGTTAAAGAAAAGGCAAATAACAATCCACAAATTAAACTAAAAAATTTTTTCATATATTGACTCCTTACTATTCTCCCAGAAATAACTGGAACTCTTTGTCACTCGACGAACCTATAAATAGAAAAACGATGGCGGCTATCATATTATTTATTTTAGTCAATAAAGTATTGAAGACAATCACCTAAAAATTATACCATAATAAACCAATTTCTTATAGAACTATACTGCCCCGATAGTTCCATAAATCGAGTAGGAGGAGGCGCCTAGCCTCCGACCTCTCACACCACCGTACGTACCGTTCGGTATACGGCGGT
>NZ_JAOPHO010000203.1:0-1037 GCF_033141925.1 Peribacillus sp. CSMR9 | reverse complement strand
TGAACTATACCCCGAATAATGGACACAGTAAAAAAAGTCCCTTATTCGGGGTTTTCTATGTCCTTTTTCTAGAACCCCGTTTATAATCATTTCAGATATAGGGCGGAGGAAATCAAAATGAGTAAGATTTATTTTAATGAATTTCAAATAAAGGAATTAGAGAATAATCCACATGTGAAACAGGTTTCAGATCGTTCGATTGCTTATCATCCAGACTTTAAGGTAAAGGCTATTAAAGAGAATCAAGCTGGTAAATCACCTACCCAAATCTTTATTGAACATGGCTTTGAGTTAGAGATGATTGGATCGGATAAACCAAAAGGCTGCTTAAAACGTTGGAGAAAAACGTTTGAACAATATGGCGAGGATGGCTTCTATACAGAGCGACGTGGGAAAGGAAGTCCAGGAAGACCAAAATCCAAGGAGTATTCGCAGGAAGATCAGTTAAAAAAGGCTGAAGCTCGTATTAAATATTTAGAGGCTGAACTTGAATTTCTAAAAAAGTTAGACGAACTCGAAAGGCAGGCTTCGAAGAAGAGAAAATGACAACGAGTGAAAAATTCACGTTAATTGAACAAATCATTCGCCCATATAATCTTACCAATATGGTCCGTTATTTTTGTGAAATGGCCGAAGTCAGTCGTAGTGGATATTATGCTTGGATACATGCTGAAAGGATTCGATTGACTCACGAGAAGAAAGATTCGCAGGATTATGAACTTATTAAGGAAGTATTTGAGGCCAAGAAGAAAAAAGCAGGTGCCCTCACCATCAAAATGATTTTAGAGAATAAGTATTTTGTCACGATGAACCATAAAAAGATTCGAAGGCTTATGCATAAGTTCAATCTTAAAGCCATAATTCGTCAAGCGAAACCTTATAAGAAATTAGCGAAAGCCACTCATGAGCATAAGGCCGTTCCAAACCACTTAAACAGGAATTTTAACCAAGGAGAACCGAGGAAAGTTCTCCTTACAGATATTACTTACGTTTATTATGGTTCTGGACAACCAGCTTATCTTTCTTGTGTCAAAGAT
>NZ_JAOPHO010000202.1:0-1081 GCF_033141925.1 Peribacillus sp. CSMR9 | reverse complement strand
AGCCTTTGATTTTCGAATAAAACCATATTCGAGGCTTTACGAATCGTCTCCATCCTTAACACTTCAACTTCTGGAACCGTATAAACAAGAATCTCAATCCCTGAAATCCAATAAATTCAGGGATTTTCCTTATTTCTTTTTTTGTTTGACAATAAAAGAAATAAGGATAAGTATTGCTAAAGTGACAAGACATACAGTAGTTCCAATTATATTTTGCTTATTGAAGATAAATGCAAAAAAGATAAAGCTTAAAGATGTGATAGCTAATATAGTTGTATATGTGTGCCATTTTACCCGGAAACCCCGTTTGTCGGTATATTGTTTACGCAGCTTCAATTGCACCGAACAAATACTAATCCATAATAATAGAACTGTGAGGAAAGGGATGGCCATAAGGTAGCTTAATATCAGATCTGGGGTCAAATAGGATAAATACACACCACCAAATATACATGATGTAGTTAAAAATATTCCATTAAGTGGGATACCCTTTTGGGTTGTTCTTAGAAATGCCTTAGGGGTTCTTTATTATCTAAAAGTTTTTTGAATTTTATGAAATAAATTAAGGGAAGTATAATAAGTGATTTTTTAAGAGTGGAATGAAAAAATTATGTGGGCAATTTTATTTAAAATAATCGGAGGTTTTTGGAAAAGCCGATTTTGCATCCATTCCGAAAAAAATACATATTGAACAAGAGACGAGAGTAAAAAAAATTATCTTAAAACGCATTTTTACTGTCATTTTGTTTGGTAGTGAATAAGATGATGTAACCAGTTCAAGTCCTTCTATAAAAACGAATAAGGAGATGTTCATATATGTCAGATTGTGGTTGTGATGGCGGTTTTGGATTTGGCGGAGGTTTCGCCTTTATAGTCGTTTTGTTTATCCTTTTAGTGATTGTGGGAGCTAGCTTTTGCGGCGGAGCTGGATTTGGCGGCGGGTGCGCCCAGGGTTACGGTTATGGAACATACTGCTGAATAACAAAAAACCGACCTTGATAGGTCGGTTTCAGTTTGTAGACAAAAGGGGTTCGGAATTAAAAAATTCCGAACCCCTTTTTGAGATTCCCTTTGAATTTTT
>NZ_JAOPHO010000201.1:0-1105 GCF_033141925.1 Peribacillus sp. CSMR9 | reverse complement strand
ACCAACAACTAGATGTTGATCCGTAATTCTCTCAATTAGTTGATTTTGTTTGTTTTGCATTTTAAAATTCATAGTAGAGCTTCCTCCTTAAGATGAGTTTTGGTTTGTGTGTACTCTCATCATACTGAGGAGCTCTGTTTTTTTCAAAGCCGATAATTAATGCTCTACAGGAATGCTAACGGGTGCGTTAGCTGAAGATCAGATCTGTCTTTAAGGCAGCTTTTTTTTATGCAACTATCGGGGCAGTTTAGTTCAACAAGAAAATTGACTCATAAATGTCACATTAGACGAAAATTGCGACAAAAAGAAGTACAATTAATCAGCAGTATATTTAGTTAATTCATCAAATTCTTTACCAGTGACATACCGATGCTTATAGGAAATTACACTATATTTACTATATTTCTCACCCGGTATACGAATAGTCATACGAATTAACTTATAGGGTGGGTTAAGTGGTCCTTCAAATCCAATTACTCGTAATGACACATCATATGAATCATTTTGAATATCTCTTGTGATTTTTTCAATTCTACTAAAAGTGAATAGCTGGGAATCACCGTGTTTTTCCATAATTTCAAGTATGGTGGTTACGCCCAGATATCTTAGAAAAGCTAATTCCATTATGGAAGGTGGTTGGTTTTGAGGGATTGTTTCTGTTGTGGTTTTTGCTTCACTAACACTATTGTACGAAATGAAAAGGATAAGAAATAATATAGCTGTTTTTCTCATTATTAAGTCTCCTTGTTAATTATTATCTTATTTTTTTACAAGAAGATAGGTTTTATTCATAAAACCTTTATCGCACAGTTCGAAGAAAATACCAATAAAAGAGAAGGTGCTTGTTCAACTAACGGGTGCGTTAGTTCATTAAAAGGGCTCCCAATTTGGTGGGTTTTTATATCGCAATTGACACAAACTGTGCAATAGGAGGAGAAAGCCTCTAACGGTATTCGAACCCGCACTCCTTTCATAAGCATAGGCTAGGAGTGAACACGCTTCCCTACGGATATTCACCGGCAGGATTCACACCTGCTTTAGCTTATTTGCTTTTCGGAGCTTCTGAAACCTACAGTGTTTTCCTATGCTCTTTCCTTCTAGATAA
>NZ_JAOPHO010000200.1:0-1111 GCF_033141925.1 Peribacillus sp. CSMR9 | reverse complement strand
CATTTGTCCAAGTGATCTGCCCATTTCCAGCAACTGTCCAAGACCGCCGCCACCGCCAAGTAATTCAACTGATGAAGATAATAATGATCCTTTAAGGCATAGTCGAAGTCCACAGCTCTGAAAAATATTACTGAATAAAAAACCACATATAATTTTCGCCTTTATAGATATAAAGATTGCCAGCCCATTTATTGGGGATTTTTTTAGTTTTATAATAACCTTGGTAATAAGAAGACAATAGTTTCCATGGATTCTGATGATTTATTAATCTCCAATAGTGAGAGGACGGAACTGGAAATGCATTACGGTATTGAATAGTACCTGGAGACAATGCATAATAAAGCTCCATTGGATTATTCCAATCCATATCATGAATAGATCCCTTAAAAAATAATGACCCTTCTTTTTTATACCGTTGAAGCTTTCTTTTCAGGGATAAAATTCGCTCCTCATGCAGAGTTTCCAACATTTCTTTTACTGACATCTTTTTCATGCTTATTTCCCCCTTTATCGTCTATAAAATCATTTTAACCAAAAAAATAACCATTTATTCATTATTATAAACAATTGTTTATAATAATGAATAAATGGTGCAACCAAGCATATAATTTTTTTATAAGGTTATTTTTTGTTTTCTTTAATCCACTCTATGCTGGTCTCGAGATTTTGGATTAGAAACTCAGCATAAAGTGGATCAATTTTTTCAAGTTCAGCGAGACTTTGTTCAATTCTCCTAAGACGTTGTGAAAATGAAGAGGTAGTATCAAGGGGCAAAACCTTTAACTCATCTTGAATCCTCTCTAAAACATCCAACTTAATATTATCTGATTTCCCCGTTTCTAAATTACTTAAATACCCTGCTGACACATGAAGTTCTTTTGCAAATTCATTTAAACCTTTTCCTTTTCGTACCCTTAATTGCCGAATTTGTTGACCTAAATGTTCCAGCATCTGTCTTTACCTCCATCACAAAAAGCACTTATTCTTAGATTCTATGTTCATCAAGGGAAATGCTATAACTTAATTACATATTCGGAGTGGCGGGACAAAATACCTTTATGTATTATATAAAGCTTTTCTTAAACAAAATAATCTTAAAAGCATAAGACTT
>NZ_JAOPHO010000199.1:0-1113 GCF_033141925.1 Peribacillus sp. CSMR9 | reverse complement strand
CGGAATGAGTGTAAAGGACATTGTAAAAACTACAGGAGTTCCACGTTCCACGTTATATGCAAAGATTAAATGATTTTTAAACTGAATCCGGGGCTGCCATTTGGTGGCCTTTTTTCTTAATGAACTAAAGGGGCAGATTAGTTGCATAAGGGCTCTGGGTAATATTGGCTTTAACTAACTATAATGATGGTTGGATTGTCAATACTAAATCAAACAACTTTTTTAAGGTATAACTTTTTAAACTCTAGAGACCTATTGTGTTACCTCTTATTTTTATCTAACCATTTCTGTACAGTAGCTCCTATAGCAATAGCTCCATGACGTAATTCCTCCATTAAGAATGTATATTCTAAAAAAGTATAAAATCAACAATATAAGGGTTTTATTTCTCTTTATGGTATTATATACAAATATCCTTATTCAATCAAAGAGTAGTATTTTTTGAAAGTATGATTAAACGAAGAAATGATTATTAGGAAGGTGACGTTCGTTCTTGGAAAATACATGTTCAAAATGTAAGACAGTTATGGTTGAGGCTAAACTAGATAGTTATCCCATTAGAAGGTCACAGTGATGAGTAGCACTGTCGCTATTTTTATTGGACTCGCCTCGATGTTTATTGTTTTAGAATATGTGCAGAAGCTAAAGTTTGCCAAATATCAATCAAGTAGCGTTAAACTATATCTAGCACGTGCTGGTGTAGGTACAGTGCTCACTTTTGTATTGTCAGCTACATTGTATTTTCTTTTGAGTTTAAGTTTGGAATACTTCTTCTAAAGATTACTTAGGACCTGATTCAGGAGAGATCACGATATAATAGGTGCTGCAATCATCTATGAAGTTATCATTATAGTATTTACAAAGCTTGTAAGAATTTAAAAGGTAAATACGACTTCTTCACCGACTTTTGTAAAACACGTGGTTAAAAAGGGTTATGATTTAATGATTTAATAGATATTGGAAATTTTTATACAAATGAACGGAGACTGTTTAGATGCATGATATAAAATTTAATTATTTAACTGAATTATGCTTAAGGTATCAGCAAGACAAATTGGTGTCAGGTGTTTCTAATTATGTAGACTCAACCAAGCAGGCATTTGCCGAAATCCA
>NZ_JAOPHO010000198.1:0-1118 GCF_033141925.1 Peribacillus sp. CSMR9 | reverse complement strand
TCTTTAAAATACTCACTTTCCTGGAATGTAGCCTGTTCTGTATGTTCATTGGATTTAATACTGACAGAATAGGTCTTGCTTTTCGCTCCTTCTTTATAACAGCCCTCTTTTAAGGGACAAATCTTACACTTTTCTATATCGAAGTAATAGGTATCTGTTTGATTCGTCGCTACATCTTTTTTGCCCTGGCGAGCTTTCCTGATAGCCAAATGCCCAGCCTTACAAACGTACATTCCTGCATCCTTATTAAATTGAAATTCCTCTTCCTTCTTCCGGAATCCCTGTGTAACAGAAGGATTCAATTTTGCGACTAGTTTAATGTTATTTTCTTCACTGTATTCAATATTTCCCTTCTCTGAGTAAGCTGTATCGCCAATCACGGTCTCAATCACCATACCGGCAGCCGTGCTCTTTTCAATTAATGCCTTTAATTCTTTACCGTCCGTTTTTTCACCTGTAGTGATAGTCGCAGCTGTAATGATTCGTTCCTCACTCATCGCAATATGTGTTTTGTATCCAAAGAAAGAAGAGTCAGCACTCTTGTGGCCAATCTTGGCATCTTGGTCTTTGGAGATCCTTAACTGTTCGATATCATCGGATACCGTTTCCTTTAATAGATTTAACTGCTCTTTTACCTTTGGATATTGGGTGATACGCTCTTCTGTTTCCACTACCTCGATGAGCTTCTGGCAATAAGTAATTTCATCCTGCAATACATCAGTAGTGGTTTTGGATGGGAATTTATTTTTCATCTCTTCATCTATCGAATAGATTACTTTTCTTAATCCTTTAGATTGGTCCATCAATATTTCTTTTGGAGTCTTATGATTGTATCTGGCTTTCGTGTGGGTGGCATCCACAATAATCGTTTTGTTTTTAATGATTTCCTTTTCAATCGCAATCTCAACGGTTTTATGAATGAGCATATCCAAAAGGTTTATGTCTTTTAAACGGAGCTTTCGAAATTTCGTTAAGGAGCTAGGGTCAATAACTGGATCTTCTGGAGCCATGCCGAGGAAATATTTAAAGGACATGTCATACCTGGAACGCTCAACTATATCCACATCTGATAGGTCATGAATGGTCTTGAGCAGCAAATATTTAAACATACGTATTGG
>NZ_JAOPHO010000197.1:0-1131 GCF_033141925.1 Peribacillus sp. CSMR9 | reverse complement strand
GACCCATAGATCCTCCTCTGATATTCCTCTAACAACTCATTCATTTTCGGCCTATTATTCTCTTTGAAGTAAAGATAGAGTGCCGATTTATCGTCATTAAAGTTCACCTTATTTTTTTCGTAGACCAGAAATTCAATCAACAAACGGAGTGAAGTATGCTTATATTTAACGGATTCATGATAAAGTTCCCTAACCGTCATGTCTGCGCTCCAAATTGAGAAACACCCCATACTCTTTGATGAATGCTAACGATATGGTTCCAATGGGACCATTTCTTTGCTTACCAATAATGATCTCGATAATGTTTTTGCTTTCCGAATCCTTATCGTAATAATCATCCCGATAAAGAAATCCAATCACGTCAGCATCTTGTTCAATTTGGCCTGATTCACGTATATCTGACATCATTGGCCGTTTATCTTGCCTTTGCTCTACCGCCCGTGATAGCTGACTTAAAGCAATAACACATACATCCAATTCCCTTGCCAAATGCTTTAGCATCCGGCTGATTTCACTAATTTCTTGCATCCGATTCCCTTTATGTTTGGCTGAACCTGTAATGAGCTGCAGGTAATCAATAATGACCAGAATGTCTTTGCCTTCGTAATCCCGTTTCATCTTTCGGACTTTCGCCCAAATTTGATTAACAGTAACACCTGGATTATCAAAGATTCTAAGGTTCATGTTGCTAACGTCTCCCATCGCACCTGTTAGCTTTCCCCAATCCTTATCAACAAGGTTGCTTGTTCGGATATACTGCGCATTGATTCTACCGTTACTCGATAGCATTCTTTTTAATAATTGTTTTCTGCCCATTTCCAGGGAGAAGATCCCGACTGCAGATTGTTGCCGTTTAGCTACTCCTTCTGCAATGTTCAAAGCAAATGCCGTTTTCCCAACAGATGGCCGGGCGGCAATAACAATAAGGTCTTGTTTCTGTAAACCAGCTGTCATTCGATCTAATTCATTAAATCCTGTAGGCATACCGGTAATTTCACCTTTTGGCGTTTCTAATTCATCATAAACAGCAACTAAATCATCCTTTATGGACCCGTCATCATCGTCAGTTGAGTTATCTTCTAGCCGCATCAACTCATTGATTCCGGTCTGGATAACCTCTGCCGGCTCTCC
>NZ_JAOPHO010000196.1:0-1141 GCF_033141925.1 Peribacillus sp. CSMR9 | reverse complement strand
ACAGCAAGCAGAAGGGATTAAGCTTACTGTTTCGGAACTAGCTCTGAGTCCTTCCGGTGTTGGACTTTCGTATGAGGCATCTGAAAAAGGGAATTTGGATGATGAATTGGGAGCGTCCTATATAGATTTCCGTATGACGGACGAAAATGGTAAAGAAATCATCTCGCATTCAGGTCCTGTTACAGGTAAACGCCATAAGGGGAGAATGGTGTTTAATGGGATGAATAAATTTGATCCCATCAGTGAGGATATCAAGGAATTGACGATCACACCTTATTTAGCACTTCCAACGGATGGAGGAGGAGTGGAACTTGACGAAAATGGTGAATCTAGAGAGTTGGATTTTAAAGGGGATTCTTTACAGCCTGTCGAGTTTGAAACTTTTAAAGTGAAAATACCACAATGAGAACCTAAGTGAATCACCCAAGAGCTTCTCTTGTAAAAGACTTAAGGTTGCTGCAGCAACCTTTTTCTTACGGAACTAAGGGGCAGGTTAGGAAGATTGTGAAGGGTTGTACTTAAACTAACGGGTGCGTTAGCTGAAGATCGGAGCTGCCTTTAAGGCAGCTTTTTATTATGGAACTATCGGGGCAGGTTAGTGAAAGAAGGACTTTCCATTTTCCACACAAATGAAAAGGTGTTAAATGGTATGATTAAATAAAAAATCGTACAAAACTTAATTTTTTAGGGGGAAATATATTCTTGAAAATAGTTAGAATTATCTTAGCAATAATTGTTCTTGCTTTATCAGCTTATCTGCTAATTACTGAAAACTTTGAGTTTATGCCGTATTTAATGTTGATCTCGGGGGCAATTATGTTAGTGAGAGGATTAGCTGAACTTCAAAAAGATAGAAAAGGAGGATTTTTGGGGTGCGTAGTTGTCTCATTATTTCTTTTCTTTGTTTCAATACAGGGTTTCTTAATGAACTAACGGGTGCTTTAGTTCAATAACAGGGGTTGCTGCGGCAGCCTTTTTCTTATGGCACTAACGGGGCAGGTTAGTGCCATATGAATAAAAAAGTAGCCCGTAGGGCTACTTTCAGTTTGTAGACAAAAGGGGTCCGGAATTAAAAAATTCCGAACCCCTTTTTGAGATTCCCTTTGAATTTTTGCCTGAAGTTAGGAGATTGGGGCTCTAC
>NZ_JAOPHO010000195.1:0-1164 GCF_033141925.1 Peribacillus sp. CSMR9 | reverse complement strand
ATATCCTATTCCGACACTTTATATTTTACCAGTCAATCACCTGCTACTCCTTTTCCTTTTCCATTTCATTCGATTCCGATAAATCCAGGTCCTAACACACCGACAATCGTAATGGTGAGGACAATATCAGGAATAGCTAACGTACTATCAATCATTCGCATAAAAATATGATCCGTTTTACCGCGTACATATCCTGTTACTAGCCCAATTGGGATACTAATCATTAAAGTAAACAACATAATGAGAAAAGCACCTGTCACACTTATTCTAATTCCATAAATAATTCGGGATAAAATGCACCGACCTAAATGATCGGTGCCAAATGGATACATCCAACTTGGAGAAGATAGTCTATTAGCTAGATTAACAGCTAAAGGATCGTGAGGAGAAATCCAGGGGGCAAAGATTCCCACGAAAAAGATCAGCATAAGTAATCCGATCCCTACTATTAAGTTTATATCTAATCGATACAGCACCTTCTGCATGAAATAATCTTCCTCCTAACGAACTCTTAACCGCGGATCTACTAGAACATAAATGAAATCTACAATCGTATGAATAGCAACAAATAGAACGGACGTGAAAATAACATAACCTTGAATGACTGGATAATCGCGCATATTTATCGACATAATATATCGACCCAAACCTGGCCAAGAGAAAATGGATTCTACAATAATACTTCCACCTAACATATACGCAAAACTTGTCCCAATCATCGTCACAATGGGTAATAAAGCATGCTTAAACACTTGAAAAACTAATATTCGCCTCTTTGACATCCCTCTTGCTCTAGCAGCTTTGACAAAATTCTGATTCAACATATCCAACATATTTGTACGTAAAACTCGAGCATAAACTGCTCCCACCCCTAACCCCAGTGTTAGTGCGGGTAAAACAAGATGTTGCCAAGTACTACGCCCCATAGAAGGAAGCAAGCCATATTGAACAGAAAATAAATAAATGAATAAAAATCCAAGCCAAAAAGAAGGAATGGCGGACCCTAAAAGAGCCATAAGTCTGCCGATTCTATCTAATAATCCATCTGAATAGATTGCTGTTGAAATTCCCAAAATAAAAGTAATGGCTAGCATAAATAATAATCTTGCACCTGCTAGTTATAAAGTAGCCTGAAATCTCTCAATTAATTCATCTACTACCGGC
>NZ_JAOPHO010000194.1:0-1175 GCF_033141925.1 Peribacillus sp. CSMR9 | reverse complement strand
AGCTAACCACTACTACTGCCTTCATGGTTCGGGACTTTCACCCTATAGATTGCACCCATGCCGGGCGCACGAAAAGGAGCTGCTGATCAGCTCCTGGTATTGAAGTAAAGCACCTGATAGTTATTTATTCAAAATATCATTTCTTAGTGAAGCAACTTTAGTTAAAGCTGTATCTATGTCAGCTTCATTCACTCCAAAGTGAGCAAGTGCATCGTTAAGATGTTTTACAATAGCATTAAAATGGGCTGGTTGCAGATTCATTCCCTGGTGAGCTTTTGCCATTGATTGTCCAGAATATTGTTTTGGACCACCTAATGCAAAACTAATAAATTTTGTCTGATGACTGCGTTGTTTTTCCATATCCGTTTTTTCAAAAAAATGATTAACTGTATCATCCTTAAGCACCAACTCGTTGTAAAAATAGTCCACAACTTTTGCTATCGCTTCTTCTCCACCAATTTTTTCATAAAGTGTTTGATCCATATATACACTCCTACTTTGTAATTAATATAAGTATTTTCTGCAGAAAATTCATTTTTATTCCATATACTTTTGTAAGTAATATTAGGATGTCGATAGAAAATCCAATTGCTAGTGAAAACAAACCGTTAAAACCCCAAACAATTCCTTGCGTTTTCGCCTTACCAAAACGGGTAGTGTATTATAGAAGCATGAGTATGATAAACGTCTCTCTGTAGGAGGAATGTTCATGAATCCGGTCATTTTATTTGATGGTGAATGCAACTTTTGTGATTCGAGTGTCCAGTTCATTATAAAGCGGGATCCGCAGGGGCTTTTTTATTACGCTTCGCTTCAAAGTGAGGCGGGTCAAGAGCTGCTGAAGAAATACGATGCTCCCGCAGATATAGATAGCATGGTTCTGATCGAAAAGGATAAGGCCTACTATAAATCGTCTGCAGCCTTGAGGATTTGCCGCCGCTTACAAGGGGCATGGAAATTGCTTTACGGTTTCATCATCGTTCCAAGCTTCATCCGGAACATCGTTTATGACTTCATTGCCAAGAACCGTTACAAATGGTTCGGAAAGAAAGAAGAGAGCTGCATGCTGCCATCGCCAAGTATTCGAAAGCGCTTTTTATAAAAGGCTCTTTTCGTAAAGATTGTTGTTTTTAAAACGAAACTATTTAAGGTTGATTGGAGCGGAAGTGCGAGAC
>NZ_JAOPHO010000193.1:0-1215 GCF_033141925.1 Peribacillus sp. CSMR9 | reverse complement strand
TGGTATGTCAACACTAAACTAGACAACTTTTTTAAGGTGTTCAAGTTTGTAATCAATCGGACTTACATAACCCAGTGTCCCATGAATTCGTATGTGATTAAACCAGTGGACATAATCCTGTAATTCCCTTGTTAATTCTTCTAAACTATCAAAATGTTGACCTTTCACAAACTCCGTTTTGATGATTTTAAACGTTGCTTCAGCTACGGCATTGTCATATGGACAGCCCTTCATGCTTAAAGATCGTTGAATGTTAAAGGTATTTAAAGCATCGTCCATGAGCTTATTTTTAAACTCATTTCCACGATCCGTATGGAAGATCTGGATCTTACGAAGGTCAACCTTGATGGAGGCGAATGCACGATAGACAAGTAAAGCATCTTTGTTTGTTCCTGTACTGAAGCCCACGATTTCCCGATTAAAGAGATCGACAAATACACATACGTAATGCCATTTTTTATTGACTCTTACGTATGTCAAATCGCTGACGACCACTGTCATTTCTTCTTCCTGGTCGAACGCGCGGTTCAGTTCATTTTTCTGTTCGGATTCATTACATGATTTGGTATGAGGCTTAAATTGAGCTACAGTGTACGATGAGATAAGGCCCTGCTCTTGCATAATACGGCCAATTCTTCGTCTAGAAACGATGAGACCACGTTTCTTTAGTTCTACTTTGATTTTACGTGTTCCGTAATTTTGACGGCTCGTATGGAAAATATCGATTATATCCGAAGTAATATCATCCTCTGTTGATCTTTCTTTCGCCTCATGATAATAGGTGCTTCTAGGGATTTGTAGGACTTTACACATTGCTGATATCGAGTATTTATGCTGATTATTCTTAATCACATTTACTTTCGTCCTAGTATCAGCGCGGCTTGCTTTAAAATGTCATTTTCCATTTCGAGTTGCTTATTTCGCTTTCGGAGTTCCATGAGTTCCTTTTGTTCATCGGTTAGATTGTCTTTTTCCTTAAAAGAACCCGAGTTCTGACTCTGACCCACCCACTTATCTAAAGAAGAAGGAGTCAGATCATACTCACGAATAATCTCTTTTCTTGACTTCCCATTTTGGTACAGCTGCACCATCTGTTGTTTGAACTCTTCGGTAAATGTTCGGCGTTCTCTTTTGGCCATGTAGATTCTCCTCAAATGTAGTATCTGTAGTCTACTTGACCTTAAAAATTCTGTCCAACTAAGTGTAGCCTATTCA
>NZ_JAOPHO010000192.1:0-1216 GCF_033141925.1 Peribacillus sp. CSMR9 | reverse complement strand
TGAATCGTCTACACTTATCTGGACAGATATTTTAAGGGCAGCTACACTTAACTTATTACAGATAAGGAGCACTCAAAATGACGAAAAGAGAACGCCGTACATTCACTTCCGAATTTAAAAAACAGATGATTCAACTCTATCAAAACGGAAAAACACGAAAGGCTCTTATTGAAGAATATGAACTTACTCCTTCTTCTTTAGATCGATGGATTCAACAGGGTGAAAACACAGGTTCCTTTAAGGAAAAAGATAACCGTTCTCCCGAGGAAAGCGAGCTTATCAAGCTGCGAAAAGAATTGAAACAGTTACAGATGGAGAATGATATTTTAAAGCAAGCAGCGCTGATACTAGGACGAAAGTAAATGTTATTAAGCGAAACAAAGACAAATACTCGGTATCAGCCATGTGTAACGTCCTGGATCTATCGCGGAGCACCTATTATTACGAATCAAAAGAACGAAACTCAGAAGATGATGTCACGCACGCCATTATAGAAATATTTGAAAAGAACCGTAAGGTATACGGAACACGTAAGATTAAAGTAGAGTTAATGAAGCTCGACCTAACGGTCTCCAGACGCCGAATTGGTCGGATTATGAAAGAGCAAGGGCTTGTATCATCTTATACAGTCGCTCAATACAAACCGCAGCAATCCTCATGTAACGAGTCAGTCCTGGCTAACGAATTAAATCGGGAATTTCAACAAAAAGAAGAGAAAAAAGTAGTGGTCAGCGACTTAACATATGTCAAAGTCAAAAATAAATGGCATTACATATGTGTCTTTGTCGATCTCTTTAATCGTGAAATTATTGGCTTTAGTACGGGGCCTAATAAGGACGCTCAGCTTGTGGCACGCGCATTTGCATCCATCAAAGGAAACCTTCATGATATTCAGCTCTTCCACACAGATCGAGGGAATGAATTTAAAAACAAGCTAATTGATGAAACGTTAACCACGTTTAAAATTGGCCGTTCACTTAGTATGAAAGGTTGTCCATATGATAACGCCGTCGCGGAAGCGACCTTTAAAATCATTAAGACTGAGTTCGCCAATCAAAAAAAGTTTACGAACTTATCCCAGCTAACGCTCGAATTTGGAGACTATGTGAACTGGTTTAATAAGCTAAGAATTCATGGAACTCTTGGCTACTTAAGTCCTCTAGAATATAAAAAATTATCCCTTAAAAAAGTTGTTTGATTTAGTGTTGACAATCCA
>NZ_JAOPHO010000191.1:0-1243 GCF_033141925.1 Peribacillus sp. CSMR9 | reverse complement strand
TGCACATAACCCTGTCAAGTAGACAATAAAAAAAGAGTATTTCAAGCTGCGGCCTTTTCTCGATATTCAATCGGGGAAAGGCCGTTAAATTTTTCCTGGAAGCGATCCGTATTGTAGAAGTCTATATACTCCTGAATAGCTACATAAGCTTCCTCTGCTGTTTTTGGACATACCAAATATAACTTCTCTGTTTTTAAATGCGAGAAGAAACTTTCTATACAAGCGTTATCATGACAATTGCCACGACGAGAGTGGCTTCCTTGAAGACCGAGTTCTTTTACCTGTCTTTCGTATGATTTCGTCGTATATTGGAATCCTTGATCGGAGTGAAGAAGGGCCCCCTTTTCGAATGACTTGTCCCTTAACTGATTCAACGTATTATGAACCAATTCAAGGTCGTTTCGAGAAGAAACTTCCCATGCCACAATTTCATTATTATACAAATCTAAAACGGCAGATAAGTAGGCAAACGTGTTTCCAATCCGCACATAGGTTATATCTGTTACTAACTTTTGAAACATTGACTCTGCATAGAACTCACGGTTTAAAACATTCTTAAATACAACGGATCCTCTTCGACCATAGAAAGGGCGTTTCTTTCGAATAACAGATGTAACCCCTAATTCTCTCATCAAGCGACGAACACACTTATGATTGACAACGATTCCCTCTCTGAATAAAGCTCGAGTCATCCGCTTATATCCGTAGTACGGATGTATCTTATGAATAGCTAATATATGTTCTTTTATCCATAGGTTTTTCTCAAGTCTCAGAGACCGTTTAGACTGAGTCTTCCGCCATTTATAATAGCCAGCTCTTGAAACTTCACCGATTTTTATTAGCCACGCGAGTGGGTGTGTTTTCCTCAATTCATCAATCACTTGAAACCTTTCGGCTTTCAGGACCATTCCTTCCCATGTAGATTTGGATTGCGCTTTTTTAAATAGTCCACCTGCGCTTTCAGATAAGCATTTTCTTCTTCTACACTAGTAAAATTCTTACGGTTCCATACACCACGTTGGTCTTCAAAAGGCTCATTATTTTGCACTTTCTTTACCCAATTCGCTATTTGTGCATCACTTTTGATACCAAATCGCTCACGAAGCCGACGATATGACCAGCCTTCCTCCAACTTCAAACGAACAACTTCTCGCTTTAATTCTTCTGTATATGTTTGAAACGTTTGCCCCTTTTTTGCCATAGAAAAATCCCCTCTCAGATAGACTGTTAAGAACATTTTATC
>NZ_JAOPHO010000190.1:0-1250 GCF_033141925.1 Peribacillus sp. CSMR9 | reverse complement strand
TGATCTGTTATAAGACAATCTATTCTAAGATAAAAAGGCCATTACTCCAAGGAATAATGACCTTTTTTTACCATTATCTCTTAACATAATCACAATTATCGGCAAAAGAACAAGGGGTAATCTTAATGAACTAACAGGTGCTTTAGCTGAAGATCGGAGCTGTCTTTAAGGCAGCTTTTCTTTATGGAACTATCGGGGCAGGATTGTTGAATAAAGATCACATCTAAGCTAAATTGGATATTTTTGTTATAATATAGATGAGCATATGAAGGTTTGTACTAACTAGGCAGTAATAAAGGATTAATTTTACATAAAAATTATTTTATCCAGGTTTTACCTTGTGGAATTATTGCGTTAATTAGGATGTCAATTAAACCGAAATATGGGGGAATTTACATGAAAATAAAGGAAGTAATACTGTACACAAATTCATTAGATGGGATTAGCGATTTTTATGTCGATGTATTGGAATTACCAATAATACAAGAGAACAACGAAAAGATTTCCTTTAAAACTGGCACGTCGATACTTACATTTAAACAATCAAGCGAGTACGAGTTCCCTTACTACCATTTCGCATTTAATATCACTGAAAATAAAATAGAGCAAGCTTTACAATGGTTGAAAAACAAAGCAGTTACAATCAATCAGATTAACGGGATAGACCATTATTACGATGAATCCTGGAATTGTCATTCCATTTACTTTTATGACCCTTTGGGTAACATTGTTGAGTTTATTGCTCGCCACGCTATTCCCGAAATCGAGCATGGGGATTTTAATTCGCAAGATATTAAAAATATAAGTGAAATCGGACTACCTGTAGAAGATGTACAACAAGCTTCAGAAATATTGCAAAAGAAATATAATGTTGGTGTTTATAAATCCTCTAATAATGTTTTTGCCCCACTTGGAAACGAAGAAGGGCTATTTATACTATCAGGGCTAAATCGAAATTGGGCGGGTTCTAATAAAAAGGTAAAAGTATTTCCTCTTATTGTTGATATTTATAATAATATTGAGCGAAATGATAACTTTTTGAGTTATCCATACACTATTCGCGAAACACTATTCCGTTAACGGGCGCGATTCTTGAAGAAATTTCGCTTTTCTTAATGAACTAACGGGTGCTTTAGTTCATTAAGGATCACTAAAGAAAGTCATTTCCTAACGTACAGGAAACGGCTTTTTTTGCTGGGATTTGCTTAACGTACAAAATACCGAGGTTTGGTGATACCCCTTCTATACGT
>NZ_JAOPHO010000189.1:0-1269 GCF_033141925.1 Peribacillus sp. CSMR9 | reverse complement strand
GTGTATTTCTTAATCAACTAACATTCCTCCCAATCATTCTATGCTGCTATCGTAACCAAAACATTATGGATTCGATCTTTATTGAGTTTAATTTTGCCTGACTCGTATAGCTCCATATATTCACTAACATATTTGTTCGAAATCAAATTAAATCACTAGCACTATGCTGAGTTTCCTCTTTAATGTCAAACTCGAATGCCTTTTCAATAGCCAATAAAGATGCGCTTATTTTTACCTTTTCAGCAATTGCAGGGTTCGGTTTGTTAAATTGTTGAGATCCGTTTACTACCTCAATCATGGTACCGTGTTTTTTAACATCTCCATCCAAACTATTAAAGAGTTCTATGAGGTTGATATACCTTTCGACTTTTTCAACTTGCATCAAATCAGTCTGATCAATTTTTTCCATAAGCTGTTTCTTTAGCTTTTTTGGCTTAACTGCCATGATTTCACCCCCCTTACTTGAAATAATGATTAAAAATCTCGACAGAACACCCCTCCCCGCTCCCCAGGTAAAATATAAATAGCCTCTTTGCAAGGCGGGGGGTGTTACCACATCTCATCATCCCAACGTTTCTTTTTCTGTTCTCCAAACACTCTGTTGTGCAGCTTATTGTGACAGTTCAAGCAAACCGTTTCGAGATTATCCAATACCAAAGCCAGCTGCGGATAATCTTCAATCTCATACTTATGATGAACGTTGAGCTCTACACTCTTACGTTCCCCTTCAACCTTCTTTGAGTCCACATGCACCCTGCCTTCACGCTTACACTGTTGGCACTCATGGTTGTCTCTATCCAATGCTTCGAGCCTTAGCTTGTTCCAATCACCTGTTCTATAGAACTTCTTCTTCTGTGCCTCTGTCTTGTATTCAAACATCCTTACCCATTCCCTCACCCTTCTTTCTCCAAAATAAAAAGCACCCTTGAATGGATGCTTTTCTAATTTTTAATTTTCTTCCAAATAAAAAACAGCTACGTTGCAATCAGTCCCACCTTCATATATCTGCGGAGTTAAACTTTGTAGCTTCCAACCTTCTAACGCTAACTCATTTATTGTAGCTTCAAACTTCTTAACCGAGTGATCACTCATAAGGTCACTAACTTTTATTACTTTATACATTTATACCATCTCCTTTCACTATAATTCGACAAAAGGAGATAATTTCCTGCAAATAAAAAGCAGCCTAGAAAGGATGCTCCAATAACTATTCATTTTTAAAATCGGAATGGTCGTAGCTGCGTGTCGTGTTTATTAGCATAAAGTCTT
>NZ_JAOPHO010000188.1:0-1269 GCF_033141925.1 Peribacillus sp. CSMR9 | reverse complement strand
CTAAATCTTTAACTAGGATTTAGCCTTCTTTATTTTTATGAATTTAGAATTATATATTTAAACAGCCATGGTTGGTTTTCCTGGATTTTTCTCTTTATACGGGGTCCTACCCATGCCCATCAAGGTAAGTTTAAACAATACCTTCAAGAATGAAAAAACGCTATTCTTATTGTAAGAAGTTTACGAGAAAGGATGGTGTTTTTTTATGAATCCTATCATCTCCAGTGAACTGACACTTTTTGCACAAGAATTACAACGTTTTCTATCTCCAATTGTCATACAAGAAACTGCCAAACAGGTGGGCTTTGTACAACGATCTAGTAAGTATCAAGCAAATGGACTTATCGCCCTTTGCGTTTGGCTCAGCCAAGAAGTCGCTAGTACATCACTTACGCAATTATGTAGTCGTTTAGAGGCTTCGACGGGTGTATTAATAAGC
This sequence comes from Peribacillus sp. CSMR9, assembly GCF_033141925.1. NCBI lineage: Bacteria > Bacillati > Bacillota > Bacilli > Caryophanales > Bacillaceae > Peribacillus > Peribacillus sp. CSMR9. The sequence continues at coordinate 830 of NZ_JAOPHO010000188.1, read as the reverse complement.
CCAGAAGGGCTGAATCAACGCTTTAATCCAGCAGCTGTCGCATTTCTTCGAGAAGTCTTTACTTCTCTTCTCACACAAAAACTCTGTTCAAATCAATCGCTTTCTGCACACATGATGGCTACTTTCAATCGTATCCGTATTTTAGATGCGACAGTTTTTCAACTGCCTGATCATTTCGCCACTGACTATCGAGGTTCTGGTGGGAGTAGTAATACGGCAGGCGTGAAAATCCAATTGGAATATGATTTACTTAGTGGTCAATTTCTTAACGTGCAACTTGGACCAGGAAAGAATAATGATAAAACATACGGTACCATCTGCCTTGAAACCGTAGAGGCAGGCGATTTGTGTTTGCGTGATCTTGGTTACTTGGATTTAGGAGACTTACAAGCCATTCATGATAAAGAGGCTTACTTTATCTCGCGGTTGAAGCTGAATACACGCATTTATATCAAGAACCCTGAGCCCGAATACTTCAACAATGGCACGTTAAAAAAGCAAACCGAATACATCCAGCTTGATATGACACAAATGATGTCTGGTCTACCCCCTGGTGAAACGATAGAAATCCCCGAGGCATACATGGGCCAAAATCAGAAGCTTCCAGCACGTGTCATGATTCATCGTTTAACCGACGACCAAACGCAAACACGCCTGAAAAACCAAGCGATACGTGAAAAGAAGAAAGGCATTGTCATGAAGGAGAAAAGTAAGCGCTTGATGGGAATGAACGTCTATATCACGAACACATCGCCAGAAGAAGTCCCCACTGATTATGTCCATTCCCTCTATTCCCTGCGTTGGCAGATTGAGATTTTATTTAAAACATG
>NZ_JAOPHO010000187.1:0-1302 GCF_033141925.1 Peribacillus sp. CSMR9 | reverse complement strand
CTATACCATGTGGTATGAAATCCTGCGAATAAGCGAGTATTCGTGAGCATTATCTATTAAACTGAGGGAGTTCATTAAGAAAAGTGATTCTGGAATAAGCCGTGAGGACCTATTAGCTGGTTAATTACGAGGTACCCACAACATCACTAACACCTTATCGGATGCTTACCATTAATGACAAATATGTAGCAACTACACATAATACACTCATTGTGAAACCTAAAAGGATAGGTGCTCTTTTTATGTATGACAATAATGTTAATCCTAAGAAGGATAAAGCTAACATTATTAACATTAAACTGTTAAATTCAAAACCAAGAACAATTACTAAATCGCGTGTTATATTTCCTTGATATAATAGGTCAAATAATATAGAGGGTCCTGTTGAGGCTATTGTTGTTTCAATATCATGAGGTGGCTCTTGTTGCCCTAATGCTGCAGTAGCAGAGAAAATTAGAAATACAATTGAACTCTCAGCTTTCGTCCAAGGTCTTGGATTAAAATTATAATTATTTTTTATTTTTTTTCGTATCAAAATGCTATTAATAAAGACATAAGTCAATAAAGGAATAATGAGCAGATGTTTAATTAAAAGTGCTTGTCCATAAGGTAGAATCCAAGAATTTGCATAGTCTTTATAATCGATCACTACAGTCATTAAAAAAAGTCCAGAAATAACAGTTATTAAGAAACAAATTAATGCAACGGGCGTAAACCACCTTAAAAATTTCATCCAATTCAAGTGACTTTTTGAGGCCCAACTAACCACGAATAAAATTCCTACCCAAATGGTTACAGCAAGAAAATGAATAGTGTGTACAACGAATCCTTTCCATTGCTCAATAGAACTAGCATGACTAGACCAACCTAGTGCAAGAATTAATATGAACGTAATGACCATACCAATGTATGCATATAGTGGATTCTTTCGATAATCAAACCAAACAATATAAATAAATAATAGATTTGAGAGTAAATATGTAAAAATCCAGGCTTTTCCCACTTCAAATGTAAAAAGTACCGATTTAAGTGTTTGCACAAACCCAATATCCTGATAAAGATATAAAATCACTTGTAAAACGGGTATAAATGAAAAGATTCCTATACCAGCTGTAGCTGTCATTAAAACGCCTTTAGGTACGTTAATATCTGGTCTATAGGCACTTGGTACAAGCTGTAGAATGAAACTACCAAGTAAAAGAGAAAAACAAAGATATAATAACGGCTCACTGATGATTCCAATCATAAACATTCTTTATTTCTTCCTCCTCAATAGCCATAGGAAACTTCCAGTAACTACGA
>NZ_JAOPHO010000186.1:0-1336 GCF_033141925.1 Peribacillus sp. CSMR9 | reverse complement strand
GTTTTAACAGACTTTGATTTTTCCCAATACTAGCTAATAAAAGCATATTAGTTATTCAACAAAATAGCTTTTCCGTAGTAACGAAAATCCCAATTTCCCAACATTACATTGAGAAATTGGGATTTTTTATATTTACTTATAGTGCAAAATAGCACTTATTTTAAGTGCTATTTTGCACGTATATTATTAATAGATTATTCAGCAATAAATAGTAAATTAGGGAAAAGTACCTGTTCTGTAACTTCAATCAGAGTAATTTACCAAGAAGGTTTTATATGGTATTAGTGGATATTGGTGGTAAAATTAATTGATCAAAGTCAGGTTACTAAGGGGAGGAAGACCATGAAAAAAATATTGCAGCTTTTACTGCTTATCCCAGTTGCTGTTATCTCAATTTTTATTATTACTCTAATTGCCAGACAGTTTGGTGTCTATAATTTTATAGGTGAAGATTATGATACAAGCCCTCCCACAGGCGAGTTACACGTTAATGGTTCCGGAATAATTATGGAACAAGGAAATGTAAACTGGGAAGTGAAAGATGGTGAATTTGTAAAAAAACGGGTGGATGATATAAAGACTTTTGCACAAAAAGAAAAAAAAATCGACCTACCATCTGGAGAGGATATAGGATTTTCATATATTGAAAATGGTACAGTTTTAGAAAGTGATATTACAGCACAGCTTTGGAATAACAATAAGAAAGAATCGATTACAATTGAAAATAGCACAATACATCTGCCAAATAGGAAGGGAACATTTATTTTAGAGATAAATTTAGTAGCTGAACAAGGAACTGTTCAATATATTTCTACTGTCAATTTAAATTAAGCATAATTTTGTAAATGGCCAGTAACAGAGCGTATTTCTGTTACTGGCCATTTTTGGGGTACGTCACATTGCCATCAAGGTAATGTTTTGTAGTACCTCCAGAACGAAATTTTGGACTTTCTTGTAACTGATAAGCTCAATTTGTCGTTTTGGGGGATGACCTATTTTTGAAGTTGGATGTGCAAAATAGCACTCAAAATTAGCGCAAAAAAACGCCGAAAGTTACATATTTGTTAATTTATCCTTGTTTACTGTCTAAAAGTTAATCTATAATTAAATGTATAAAAGTTTTAAGACTTATAGACAAAGGATGATACATATTGTTAATTGGTTATGCGAGGGTTTCAACTACTGGCCAAGATTTAGAAACACAAAAGGAAATTTTGGAAAATGAAGGGTGTAAAAAGCTTTTTGTTGAAAAAGTAACAGGAACAAGTACAAAACAAAGAGCCCAACTTTATGAAGCTATTGAATTTGCACGAGAAGGAGATACATTAGTAGTAAC
>NZ_JAOPHO010000185.1:0-1339 GCF_033141925.1 Peribacillus sp. CSMR9 | reverse complement strand
CCGAACACGGCAGTTAAGCTCTTCAGCGCCAATGGTAGTTGGGGGTTTCCCCCTGTGAGAGTAGGACGCCGCCAAGCAATGTTTATCACATCAATTAGGATCCATAAACCCGTATAAACAGGTTCAAATCCTATCAACGCATTCTAAACCTTAGGATTCTCCTAAGGTTTTTTTGTATAAATTCCACTATTCGTGTATTGGAAAGGCTTATTAATACCATGATTTTGGTAGGGGGCTTCTCGATGACCAGTAAAGAAGAAATCCTGGACAATAAACAAATTCTTCATTCTTTTGCCGAATGGTTAATGGGTCAACATAAATCCGATGGTACGATTAAAACCTATGTGGGAGTCATCTCCCAGTTTCTTCAATGGTTTAAAGGAGAAGCGGAAGAAATTGAAAAATCTCACGTGCAAACCTATTTAGACGATATGGAACAGTCAAACAAAAGTGGAGGAACGATTGAAAAACATTATTCAGCTATTACGATGTTTTCCAGATTCCTTGATAAACCCGAGATCATCCTCAACATCGACCGTAAAGCAAAGGGAAAAAAAGAAAATCCGCCTGAAGCCCTGAACATGCTTGAGCAAGCTGCTCTCCTAAAAGAAATTGAGGCCACTGGCCATTTCAGGAATATTGCCATAGTCTATACACTGATCCATACGGGTATCCGGGTGTCGGAACTTTGTGATTTGAACTATAGTGACATTCAAAAAGAGGGAGATAGGCAATATATCCTCATCCGGGATTCAAAAGGGGATATAGACAGGAAGATTCCACTCTCCATGGCTGCTAGTGAAAAGATCAGGGCATACAAGGAATTTTTAAATATGGAAACGGAAGTTATTTTCATATCCAGTGTGAATCAGCGTATCACGCCAAGATCCGTACAATATATGCTGACTAAATATAATGCGACTCCCCATAAGCTACGGAATACGTTTTGCCAAAAATTAATCGATAAGGGAATAGACCTTCAAACCGTTTCTAAATTAATGGGGCATAAAGATTTGAACATGACCAAACGTTATGTAGGAGAAGTAAAAGAAGAATTGGAATTAGCCATTGAAAATACTTTTGATGATAATTTATAAGCTAGGAAACCTTCATGCCTATCTTAGATGTATATCGGGAAGTATTCCTAAGCCTTGGTAAAGCTACTGAGTCTTCTTTATATAAGTAACAAAAGGGCATGGGGATTTCTGCAGATAAAAAGGCAGTTAAAGATTGTTTGCTGCATAATAAAAAAGCCTTTCTCTTAATTGAACTGTGCCCTTCAAAATGGACAGTCTTAAAAAAAGACCTATAAATTAAGCAGCTAATAGTTGACTCCCGT
>NZ_JAOPHO010000184.1:0-1356 GCF_033141925.1 Peribacillus sp. CSMR9 | reverse complement strand
GTCCAACAATTACTAAATTAGAGTGAAATTTAAGAAATAGAAAAAAGGGTAGTCATTAGATTACCCTTTTTTCTACATATAGTTTGGGGGAATTTACAAAGGGCAGGCGACTCTTTTAAAAACTTATAAGGAGTGAAAAATATGAAAAAGAAAATCATCATGTGGGTTACTGGTGTTTTAGTAGCCATTATACTTCTTGGGTTAGTAGGTATGACATTCTATACATACGCTCCGATATCTGAAGTAAAAACAACCAATGAATCCGTCGAATGAAAAGGGATCTAGGTTCCAAATTGAAATGATAAGGAGATAGATTAATTTTGTGGAAAATTGACCCTGAGAAACAAGAATTGATTAGAACATACTCTTTAGTTGCTATTGCAGCAAGCCTTATTGTCATTGCTTATAATATAAATGCTCATTTGATTGATGTTGTTCAGATGTTAGGTGCTCTTGTAAACAAAGGAAATTAATCTACGGAAAGAGTGAGGGAATTTATGGAGAACTTTTTGCAGTTTTCACCAATACTAGTCTGGATTGTTATAATTGCATTAGTAATTGCAATAATTTATCAACTTGTAAAGAGATCTGGACGAAGTAATGAATAAATTTGAGCTATATATAGTAGGATTATTAGTAGTTATTGCAGGAAGCCTTATAGTCATTGCTTATCAGCTAAAAAGATGGTTACCTGAAATTGTTCAAATGTTAATGTAATCAAAGGTTATTAAGTAGCATTTTTTTCTGCATATAATTTCTATAAAGGGGAAAATATGATAAAATAGAGGAACAACTGAGGATAGAGTGGGAGGTCACAGTTTCACCTTTGCCATCTAATGATAGATGGGAAGGGAGGTGACCGCATGATACATTTTCTATTGAACATTGTAACAGATATTGGTAAAGACGTTATAGTTGCTGTAGCAACCAGTCTCATCATATCTGCGTTCAGTAAGAAAAAGAACCACTCCGCCCTCCAAGATGGAAATGGTTCTTCTTCTGATTCTTCTGATTAAGTAGTTGTGACCAACCACTCTTGCTAGTTGTCACCCTCATGTTACCAGCATGGGGGTGTTTTTAGTTTATGTTAATATAAGGATAACATACCCCAATTTTAATGTAAATATTCATACACTGTAAAGGGGAATCACTGACTACACCGTGAAGCACGAACTGTGTTTACATGAAGGTCTAAGCTTCTTCTTATTTTGTATGTATTATTCATCATACGACTTACCATTTGCATCGTCATAAAGACACTTACCATGTTCCCAATACCCACCATAATGAACACATTTTCCAGGCATCAAGCGTCCGCTCATAATGAGCTTCCCGTTCTTCTATATCCACCTGGAT
>NZ_JAOPHO010000183.1:0-1425 GCF_033141925.1 Peribacillus sp. CSMR9 | reverse complement strand
TACTTTATTTCCTTGTTGACAAGTTCAGCAAAACTGCTAGACAGTTGTAATATCATCTCATCCTCAACAATACCGTAGTGTATGTTTCCTTGTTGATTCTGATAGCGAACTATTTTTTGCGTTTTTTGTAGCACATGCATTATGAATAAACTCCTTTGATGTAAGGTATACTGACCTCAGATAATATAAAATTCGGGTCTCCATAATCGTAAATGAAGACTTCCAACTCTATTATAACCGAAAAGCTCAATAAAACTGAAGTTTAGCGCCCAAATACAATTAAAGCCCCCTTTATTTAAGGAAGAAATATGAAATAAAAAACAAGAACTGTATGGATTAGACAGTCTTTTTTTATCTTTTCCCATTTATGTCGCAGTATGTGTCAGATGTGATATATAGCCCAGTTTTTCTTATTAAACCATCCTGCCCCGATCGTTGCATAAAGAAAAGGAGCTGCTGATCAGCTCCTGAAGTAACGCGCCTGTTAGCTCATGAAGAGGATATATTTTTTATCGCGAGATTAGATATTTTTCTTTGAATATTGGACTTAATTCACTCCATACATCAAATTTATTACCATCTAAATCATAAAAAACAAAGTTTCTCCCCGTGTGACCTCTGTTTTCAATTCCTCCAACTTTTATTTCTTTTTCGATAAATCTTTATGAACAGCTATTAAAGCGTTTAACCCATTAACTTCAAATGTCATAGAAAAGTGTTCTTCACCGTAAATATCATAAAAATTGGAGCTTTAACAAGAAAAATACTTTGGTTTGCAAAATTAAGAATTGCTTTGTCTTCATCTTTATAACTTAACTCTGCACCCCATTTACTTACATACCAATCCGAAGCAAGTTCTATACCAATAACTGATATATAAGTGGTGCCTACCCTTAATACTTATGATCTCTGTCCTTTGAAACTCAATTATTCACCAAGCATACTTTGCAATGTGCTGTGATGGGCATTTCCATGGGACAATGGTTGAATAACATAAAGAAACCGAGGGAATGATTCATTCCCTCGGTCATTTATTAGTTCTACTTGATTTTTCATTCTATATTAACGGCGGCTTTTTTCCCCGCCATTAAGTCCTGCTTCTTCCCGGCTCATTTTTCCATTACTGGAACCGTCAGAGCTGCCGTCGCCATCTCGTTGATTGGCACGTGCCTCCCCACCTTTTTCACCGATTTCCTGATAGAACTCCTTGCCATGACTGTCGGATGTCGCTTCTCCGCCTTTTTGGCCAATCTCTTGATAGAATTCCTTATCATGATTTTCGGATGTCGCTTCTCCGCCTTTTTGGCCAATCTCTTGATAGAATTCCTTATCATGATTTTCGGAAGTCGCTTCTCCGCCTTTTTGGCCAATCTCTTGATAAAATTCCTTATCATGATTTTCGGAAGTTGCTTCTCCGCCTTTTTG
>NZ_JAOPHO010000182.1:0-1450 GCF_033141925.1 Peribacillus sp. CSMR9 | reverse complement strand
ATGATGCCAGGGATATCTTTTTTATTGAAGCCTTTGGAAAGGGAGATGAAAGTATAAGGTCCGATCAACACGGGTTTCGTTTCAACCCCATTACTTCCCCTTCGGTTATAAGGTCACGCCCCATATATTGGACGGATTCACTTCTGGACGAAGATTTGGATGACTTGGAGCTGGATTTGTTTGTAATTCGTATCGTTGTCTTTCCAGCAAGTCGGCTGAAATATTTAGCTGTTTCAGGCTCGTTGGCTTTCAACAAAATACGAGTGTCACAGTTGCTTATGATTTCCTTGGCCAAGTCCTTTCCGTATCTACTTTCAAGTTGTGAAGTATCCTGAATGATGATTGTAACCTCAATTCCAAGGCTTCGAGTAGTGGATAGCCGTTTTTCAAAATCCGTTAACTTACCTATATTAGCGAATTCGTCCAAGGCCAACCAGACTGGTTGAGGAAGCTCTCCGTAATTCAGATCCGCCAATCTGTAAAGTTCAGAGAAGAGTTGAGTGAAGAATGTTGTGATTAACGGTTTAAATTCATTGTCAGCTATTGGGATGATAGCATAGACGATTATTTTTTTCTTGCCTAATTCTTCAAATAAGAAGTCATTCGTTTCTGTGAACCGGCAAACGTCATCATATAGCCAAGGATTCAAGGTTCCCATGAGTGTTTGGAATACGTCTGGTCCTGTCTTTTCACTGAGATTCGAAACAGCCGTTTGATAAGACCTGTTAACAATATGTTCCCTGGGCCATTGTTCAAAGAGATATTTGATTACATCGTATCGGCAATTGGCTAGGTTCATAACACTTCCCATATGTTGCTGTTCCTTTGGCAAAGCGTGTCTCACGTATGTCATTAGAGCTTGCAGGACAGCGATTTGAGATTGATTCCAGAAATCCTTTTTGACCTTATCTCCCTCAGCAGCGTTACTTACTATTGCATCGGCTATTTTGAAAGCATCTGAATCCCTGCGGATATAGTCGAATAGATTGTATCGGTCTGATTTGTCACGATCCTTGAAATTGATTAACCGGACTTCATATCCCTGTTCCCGTTTGATTTGTGAAGTCTTTTCGTACAATTCACCTTTTGGGTCAACGATAACTTGGGATTTTTCCTTGTTTTTAAGGATATTCGTTATGATATTGGAACGGGTCTTACCAGCTCCAGAACCCCCGACCAGAAGGATGTTTCGGTTCAGATGACTTTCATCATGCTGATTGATTACTTGCCCTTTGTACCTTCCATGTATCGTACCTGGTTTATTTATATCTGACGTTATATCTTCTGGATTGTATATTTCCTCTTTCCTGGCCCATCTTGCTGTGCCGTATGCTCCATAGTCAGAAGCATCTTCATATTTGATTGGTTGATTTAGAAGAAATTCCAGGATTTATGCAATCAGTTGTCCAACAGGGGATTATTGTTAGTGCCTTGCATAATCATTGGTTAT
>NZ_JAOPHO010000181.1:0-1466 GCF_033141925.1 Peribacillus sp. CSMR9 | reverse complement strand
AGCTAACCACTACTACTGCCTTCATGGTTCGGGACTTTCACCCTATAGATTGCACCCATGCCGGGCGCACAAAAAAGAGCTATCTTAAAGACAGCTCCGATCTTCAGCTAACGCATGCGTTAGTTGCATAAGTAAGAGGTTTGAAAAAATAGCCTGTGTATATCTGAACGATGAATAACTTACCTATTTTCTTGTGTTTGTTTGCACCATATACAAAAAATCCGGAAAAACGTAACTGAGTTTATAAATTCATCAAAAAATACGTTAGAAACATTGATATATCAACAATTTAAAAGATTGCAGTTTATTTAATTGAGGTATATTTTTTCAATTATTTTAAATTATTCTATATTAGTTCTAAGTAAATTCAGCGCATTGGGATTCCCTGATTTCTTTGAGTGTGGGGTGTTGAGAAAGTATCTTGCTGAAAAGATCGAGACTTATCTTTTTATTCAGCTACCTAAGCCAAGTGAGTATCCAAATGTTTTAAAAATTTCTGCTGGAGATTACTGGTGTACCCAAAATAACGGCTGGTCTATTGATTCTGCTACTGAAATTTTTAGTGAGGAATGGATATCTGATGACGAGTTTTTTGTCACCGAATCTGAAATTTATGGGAATAATAAACTCTATCATCAATTGAAAAAAGAACCTCGAATAAGAAAAACATAGGGAGGTTTTAATCTTCCTATGTTTTCATTCATATTATTTATCTGTTTGTTTTTGCTTCTTTTTCAAATACTCCGCACGTATTTTTTCAAGGTGCTGCTTTTTATCAAATTTGGCAGGCGCCTGTTTTTCATGAAACTTTGTCACAGCTACCTTACCTTTGGTATCCAATTGATATTTTCCCACTTTGTTCACCTACTTTTCTTGTCTTTAAAGAGAATCTATTCATTAAATATAATATACCTTATTTTACTGAAGTAAACCTTATTACTTTATTAGTGTACTGCTACCTTTGCATATATCAGTAAAAACATTAAAAACATAGTAAAATAATTCATCGCCAAATGGTATTCATTTCATTGCTATAATCAAAATAAACTGCCTTGACACTCTCATAAGCCTCAATAATTCTATTTCTTGTTTGTTCAGCTCTCTTCTAAAGGTCCAATTGTTCGGTAAATAAGGTTTAAAATATTAAAACAATCTAAGTCTACTCCATCTTTTAAATGGTTCTTAATGCTAATAACCAATACGTTCTCGATGATTTCAAATTTAGGTTTCTGAGGGGAAATATTGTTTTTTTGCACAGTCTTTTTACTACTTGTTAAAAAAAATCTACATCCCCAATATTTTTCTCCAAAAAATCACCCCTTGTTATTAACTTTTCTACTTATATCTATCTTAATCCAAATATCACCTTATCCAACTATCCTGCCCCTATAGCATTCCTGTAGATCGTTAAATATCAGGTTTGAAAAAAATAGAGCCCCTCAGTAAGATACGAGTATAGAGACCAA
>NZ_JAOPHO010000180.1:0-1494 GCF_033141925.1 Peribacillus sp. CSMR9 | reverse complement strand
AGAAAGCTACATTTTATTCTTCGTTAAAGGCAAGAAGGATAAAACCTCTCTGGAGTCAGAGACCTTGGCACGTTATACATTGATATGATGCGGCAACTCGGGAGACCCTTCCGGTCTTTTCTATTTTATTGAAGAGTATGGTGTACAAGCGATAACAAGTAAGGAAACCAAATGCCGTGTAGGGAGTCGGATAGCAGCGTAGTACCAATGAAATTGGGTAATGCCGATGGAGGGAAGGCTAGCTACCAGTTATCACCCTTACTAGGGAAACATTTACTACACACAGAGGTAGGTATTATAAATGGAAACAAAACTACTAAGGATAGCAGAATTAGCAAAATCTGAGCCTGAAATGAAATTTACATCTCTTGCGCATTTATTAAATGAGCAATCGCTAACACAATGTCATCATGAACTACCTAATAAAAAGGCTACTGGTGTTAACGGAACGACTAAAGAACAATACAGCGAAAACTTGGAAGAAAATATAAAGGATTTAGTAAGTAGGCTTAAAAGCAAAAGTTATCGCCCTGTTCCAGTAAGAAGGATGTATATCCCAAAACTCAATTCAACCAAGAAAAGGCCTTTGGGGATACCGGAACATGAGGATAAAATTGTACAAAAAAGCATTACAAAAATACTAAATACTATCTATGAAAATGACTTCCTAGCTTGTTCATTTGGTTTCCGTCCGAATAGAAACTGCCATGATGCGCTGAAAATACTGAACCATTATATTGAAAAGAAATCAGTAAGCTATGTAGTGGATGTAGATATCAAAGGTTTCTTTGACAACGTTGACCACAAGTGGATGATGGAGTTCCTGGACCTCCGAGTCACCGACCCTAACCTACTGAGAATAATCAGCAGGTTTCTTAAAGGTGGATACATGGAGGAAGGTAAAAAGTACAAAACAGATAACGGTACACCGCAAGGTGGAGTAATATCTCCGATATTAGCGAATGTATATCTCCATTACGTTCTCGACTTATGGTTTGAGAAAGTGGTTAGGAAACAATGTAAAGGGCAGGCCTACATAGTAAGATATGCAGATGACTTTGTTTGTTGTTTTCAACATAAAAGTGAAGCTCAGCAATTTTTCCATTCAGTAAAGCTTAGATTGAAGAAGTTTAACTTGGAGATAGCCGAGGATAAAACGAAAATTATACCCTTTGGAAGGTTTGCAGAAAATAATGCAAAGCGAGATGGGAGCAATAAACCGGATACCTTTGATTTCCTAGGGTTTACTCATTATTGCGGGAAAAGCAAACAAGGGAAATTTCGAGTGAAACGGAAATCTAGTAATAAGAAAGTCCAAGGTAAACTAAAAGAATCCAAAGAATGGTTGAAGATTAATAGAAATAAAGATATTCATACGATCATGGATAGATTTAAACGCTCACTCATAGGTTATTACAACTATTATTGTATGACCGATAACATACAAATGGTTAACAACTTCAAAGAGAGACTCGAATACTTACTATTTAAATG
>NZ_JAOPHO010000179.1:0-1512 GCF_033141925.1 Peribacillus sp. CSMR9 | reverse complement strand
TGACAATGCCTGATGCATTCTAACTGTTAGTAGAAAATTTGTTGTCATAACCCATTTTTTAACTTCAAATATATATTCTTCTTTCGGACATAAAAACACCCCTTTAGACATTCATATCCAAAGGGGTAAAACGGTGCAACTTTTTTATAAACAGTTAAACTTTATTTCAAATCTTTCCTGACACTACTCCCTTAGCGTATGTTTTCTGCGTTTTGTTGGTAGGAAGAATGAATACCCCCAAAATGAAAATTTAAGTTTCTATTCTTAGAAACATCTTATTTTTTTCATTTTTGGGGACATAAAAAATTTTAACTTGATGGGCATGGGGTAGAGTCAGGAAAATGCGCATTTACAACGATAAGCATTTTGATACAAGTCTTATGAGACATTATATAGCCTAATTTAGATGTACTTTGAATGTGTCTCAATAGGTTCTACTCTATTGAGATTGTGAATGATAGTACTTAAACTATCGGGGCAGGTTAGTTCATTTAAGATTTGTTTAAATATTAAAAAGTTCCTGAAGGGTAGTAATAATTTTTTAGAATAAACAGTTTAGATTAAAAGAAATTCTTATTACATTAGAGATGTTTTTCCGTTATTATATAAGAAAGTCTTTTAGAAAATTTTGGTATTTAATTAGAGGTGATTTTCAATTTAAAAAAAATACTTAGAGCTTATGATTATCCCATATTCATAGCTGTTGTACTACTTTCCCTATTTGGATTAGTTATGGTTTACAGTGCAAGTATGATTACGGCAGTATCCCATTACCGATATCCCATAGATTATTTCTTCCAACATCAAAAAAGTGCGCTGATCCTGTCATTTATTATGATGGTGATTGCAATGATATTGCCGTATAAACTATATAAACATAAAACCTTTCTAATGGTCATGATGGGGGGGATCGCCCTCCTCCTCATCATTGTGTCTATCATTGGCCACACAGCCAATAATGCAACAAGCTGGTTTCAGATAGGCACACGGTGCAAACAATTTCAGATAATAAGAACATGTTAAAAGAAAGTCGTTAGTTACCTCCACCTTGTTGGGGTACAGACAACATTTTGGAAAAATTGTACGTTAAGGCTATAAACGTTGATATAAAAGGGTTGTTCCATTAACGTTCGTTCGTTTTTGGTACTGAAACAGGTAAATCTATATTTCCTTTGAAAACAGCTAGTTTTTAGAACCAAAACTCATTCCCAAAAACAAAGTTCCATCAAAACGGACCAAAATCATTTTTGGGAAGGGCTTAGCGTACAAAATTTCCGAAATGTTGGCGAGACCCCGCATAGAAATAAAACATTAGTTATATAGAATGTATCATTTTAAAATAGTTACCTTTAATTTTGAATGTTGTCTTATTCGTAGGATTTCAAATATGTACGGAGTACCAGGTTTCTTGAACAAAAGGGCACTGTGACCCATCAGGTTAGCATAACTGGCCTCCACCCCTTGGATAGGCATGACGAAGGAATGAGAGGGCAATTGACCCGTTGAGACATG
>NZ_JAOPHO010000178.1:0-1532 GCF_033141925.1 Peribacillus sp. CSMR9 | reverse complement strand
TAATCAGGACGAGCAGACGCTTTTCAATTTTAGCCACTCCGCTTATGTATTCTGATGCTAAATGTCCCACAACAATCACAATATTTTCGATTTAATTTCATAGGGGATTCTTCAACAGAAAAAATTGAACTGAAAGGGTTAACTTTTTCATGTGTTTTGATTTTCCTTGTTTTGAGGTGGTGGATGGCTGGGGTGAATTGCGATAGCAAGAGGGGCTAGCCCCCCTGTATTTCGTAAAAAGAATAAGCTAAAGATCAACACAAAGAACGGAAGAACAGGCGGTTTGGCAGGTACAATGGTCAGAGCAAGCCGAATTCCGAGAATCCTCGTTTTGAGTATGTTCGGCTTGGCGATGATTCCACACCTGCCAAAATGCGGAATGCAAGGAGTAAAGGGTGGAGATTTTTTGAATGGGTTTTTCAAAAAATACTACCCGAACCTTGTGTGAAGCATAGCTATTCAAGAGTAAAGTTAAAACCTAAAAAAACCACAGTTGGCTCCTACGGAAGGGTTGGGTAGTTGAGCCTCTGCCTCCCAAGAAATTCTTTTGGGGTTTAAATTTAAGCTTACTTTGTCGATATTTTGTGTATTTTTTTTGGTCCACAGCAATGCTGTTAAGCCGATAGGTATGGCGCTGATGTTTTGGCTTAACAGCAAAAGCATATTCAAAGTATTTGAGATTAGAAGAATGCTATTAACTCTAGCAGGAAACTACTTTATCAAAAACCTTTACAATTCACATGTATAACTCCCTTTTTCGTTGTCAAAAATGGATAGGGAGAGGTGAAATATAATGATTTTTGGTTGGTTAAAAGAAGAAACTAAGGAGAAAACTGAGTTTGGAGATTTTTTAGAGGTTTACGATATTAAGCAGGACTGGTTAGCCAAAAAAAGCAATACCAGCCAAAGCTTAATAAGCCTTTTAACATCGGACCATTCAAGAACGCCGAAACCAACTACTGCATATAAACTTATCAAGGTATTAAGGGAATTTGAGTCTAATATAAAGAAAGAAGATTTTTGGTGAACTATTTTACTCCTTAATATTTTTTTAAAAAATTGGGCGATTACATAAGTTAAAAACACTGATTTTTAAAAGAATGTTGCTGAGAAACGCTCTACAACGAAATTAACTACCTTCAGACTTATAATTACCTATTCAATTCACTGAAGTTCAGAGCTGTCTCTAAGGCAGCTTTTCCTTATATCTGGGCAGGATAATTGAATTAGGACTTAACCCTTGAGTCGAACTATTCATCAAAATTTAATACTCTCACCATTCCAGTTTAGGGGTACCGCCACATGCCCATCAAGCTAACAATAACGAGTTACCCCAAAACGATAAAAACGGTAAAATGCACAAAATTTTCGTTCTGGGGGTATTATGATATCTTACCTTGATTGGCATGTGTCTGGACCCCGTTTAGAAATAATACAACTGTTTAATTTGAAAGATAATAAAGTCGTTTAATACAATAAATAATTAATTATTCTCCTTAAAATTGCAAATTACGGTTCATACGTAGGTCCTG
>NZ_JAOPHO010000177.1:0-1551 GCF_033141925.1 Peribacillus sp. CSMR9 | reverse complement strand
CGATCGGAGTATCCATCCTCTCCATCATCCTTGCTTTATTTGCCCAAAACATGAATGTTGCTTTCCTTGTGTCACTTACCTCTGCCATTACTGTTAATTCTGGACGCTGCGGAAACGTTAATAATGTCGCTTCAAATGGCTTCCCTTCTTTTTCCCACATACCTTTAGCGTTTTTCTTCCAACCTTCTTGCTGCATTAATTGATTGACAGATTCAGTTTCTTCTTTATTTTCCACCTTACCAAATGGTAATACAGGAGAAAATGGACTATGCGCTACAGTCCCTTGCCCTTTCATGACAGAACTTACAATCTCTTCACGTGGAATCAACATATCTACGACTTTTCTCAAAGCTAACTCTTTAAATAGAGGAGATTCCATATTGTACATCAGCATATGTGTTCTCAATGACGTAGCGGTTAACACTTCAAACTTTTTATTCTTCTCTAAAACAGCAATATTATCGACAGAAATATCGGTTGCTCCGTCTACTTCTCCAGATTGTAAGGCCATTAATCTCGTATTGGCATCAGCGATAAACTTAATGGTCACTTCAGATAATATTGCTTTTTCTCCCCAATAATCTTCATATCTTTCAACAATAAGTGATTCATCTTGATTAAATTGTTTAATTTTAAATGCTCCTGTAAAAGCAGGATAGCTATCTTTGGCATCTATTGTCGCTACGTCAACAATGATTGTCGACGGGTCAGCTAAAGACGCAATTAAAGCCGCATTCGGTTGTATAGTTTTAATTTTCAATTCAGTATCTGATACTGCTTCCATAGACTTAATTTGCAATAGATCCTTCGCTCTTTGATTTTTATCCATCGAGCGCTGTAATGATTCTTTCACGCTTGTAGCATCCATTACTTTTCCATTATGGAAAGTTACATTTTCTTGTAATTGAAACACCCACGTTGTGTCATTTTCTTGTTTCCATGATTTTGCTAGCCAAGCTGTAGGTTCTAATTCCTCATTAAGTTTAATTAATGTTTCCGCTGTTCCAGAACGCATGACCTCCCAGCTATCACTACCATGTGGATCAAGGCTTGCTGGACTCCACGAGAAAGCTAAAGTTGCCTTTTTATCTGAAGATTCTTCTTTCGTACCTTTGTTTGTTGATGTTTCTTCTGTTCCTGCACAGCCGATAAGCGCTAGAATACAAGCAGCAAGCACCATCCATATTCCTAATTTTCGTTGGACATTCCAATTTTTCAACATTTTCTTCCCCCTATATAATTACTAAAAACAAAAAAGCATTTCTGACTATGTAAAGAGGTCAGAAATGCTTTTAGTGATAAAGAAATAGGGTGCCTAAACATCTGGCCATCCAGCAATAGATGACATACGTACAGACTTATGATTATCAGCATACTAACCACCTCCCTAAAAATCCCGTAGGTCTAACAGCGATGTTTAAATAGGGAGGTCTCCTGACTCAGGGCACTACTTCCAGTCCTCCCCAGGTATATCCCAGTGGTTTTTTCTGAAAGCTAACAGCGACATACTGCTTCCCAACACAGTGGCGGGTCCGTGCCGGAATTAAACCG
>NZ_JAOPHO010000176.1:0-1595 GCF_033141925.1 Peribacillus sp. CSMR9 | reverse complement strand
ATGATCAAGGGTATAAAGATTTAAGTAATAATTTGTATAAGCGATTAAAGGTTATTTTCAGTGAACAATTAACCTAGATAGTAGGCCCCATTTTACCGGGGTACACTACATTAACGAATAAAAAAACAGTTAGCTATTAAGCAAGAAAAAGTAAAAAAGCCTACGATCCTTGAACAG
Source organism: Peribacillus sp. CSMR9 (assembly GCF_033141925.1). Classification (NCBI taxonomy): domain Bacteria; kingdom Bacillati; phylum Bacillota; class Bacilli; order Caryophanales; family Bacillaceae; genus Peribacillus; species Peribacillus sp. CSMR9. The sequence goes on along the minus strand of NZ_JAOPHO010000176.1, from coordinate 1,418 downwards.
CAAGGAACGTAGGCTTTTTTATTATTTAAATTCACTTTTTACAACGTCTTTCCCTTTCATAAATTCATCATCGGAATAATAATCCTCTAATTCATCTATAGTCCATTGTTTTGATTTTTCATCATACGTTGCCACGACTAAATATTCTTCAAACACTTCTTCTAATGGATCTCCTTCATTCCATCCATAGTATTGTTTTTGTTCACTATGAAGTTCTACTGGTAGCTTTACTTGATATTGATCTTTTTCTTTCGATAAGGTTACATTTCCGAAGTCAATGCGTGTTCCCAGCGCTGTTCCCTTCCAATAATTTTCGTTTGATTTATCAAACTGAATATCTTCAGCATATTGTTTAACAATATTGTCGGATGCTGTTTTAATAACAGAAGCATTTTGTTGAACTAATGCTTGAACGCGTTGTTTAGCAAAATCATTGATAACTTGTACAACCTTGTCTTTATTTTTTTTCTCTCCAAATGGTTTAGGTGTAACATCCACACTCACTGTATCTTCATTTACCGTTTGAGCGACACTTGTTGCTGCCCCCCAGGGATATGCAGCTTCTCCATGGACCTTGATTGAACCATCCGTTGATACAGGACCGAAATTTGTTTCCTCGTCATCATCACTATTACCAAAAAGGCCTTCCTCATCCTCTTTAATCATTTCGGCTTTTTTTCCTGTGGTTTTCCCATTTACAAATATCTCAACATTTTCAATGGTTGCTTCAAGATCAATTTTTTTACCCTCTACATTTAATTCAATTTCACTTTGACGTTCTTCATCATCGAAAAGAGACACTTCCTCTTTTGTTTGGATATTAGCAAATTCATATTTTTTGGTTCCTGTAATGATATATTTGCTTGGCGCTAGTCCAGTAATAGTCTCTTCAAGTTGACCTTTTTTTGTTTCAAAAACTTTTTTTCCGTTTAATGTAATCACCGTATCAGGTTGATTGGCTGATACTTTAAGTGAGTACGGACGGGCATAAATATGAAAACCACCAAATAATCCACCGTCATTTTCAAGATAAAAATCTCCTGCATTTTTGATTTCACCTTCGGTAGCATTTTCAAAAATAGGGTTTTGTAATCTTGCTTGTTCATCTTTTTCTAAAATTGCTCGTTGTGCATGTAGGATAAAAACTAGCTCTTTGGCATATTCATTATTATTTTTGGCATATGAAATAAATTGCTCTACATCTTCCTTCGTTACTTTCATGTCTTTATTCGGTGATTCGATTAATTTCTCTAAGGTATTTGTATCACTTGTCAGAACAGCATTTTCAAATTCGTTTACTAAATCTTCACTACTTGGACGATTTGCAAAAATAATAGTTATCGTGATAATTCCCAAAAGAAAGACTGCACCAATTATTAAGATAATTTTACGTTGTTTAATTCTTTCTACAAGCTCCA
>NZ_JAOPHO010000175.1:0-1609 GCF_033141925.1 Peribacillus sp. CSMR9 | reverse complement strand
CTGATACAATGGTAGCGGCCAATACTTTTGATTTGCTCAAAAACGCTCATCAACCATTTGATTACCCCCTCTATCCATCAATTAGTTCCAAAAATCACTTTTCTATTTCCATATTATATCCCCTTGCTTTTAATAATGGTAATAAGCGCACAGTCCAAAAAAGATACTCAACAATCTGGCCCGATTGCTGAACAAGAAAAATCCTGCATTTCATATAGGATTTTTGATCAAACTTTTTTACAAACGGTACATCTTTTTTATAAACGAAACGACTTTCTTCCAAATCCACATCTGGGGATATTATGATTTCTTACCTTGATGGATATGAGGGTTACCCCAAAAAACGGAAAAATATGCTATTCTTTCTGTAAATGCTGCTGAAAGGAAAATTCCCTATCATTTATAAATTTTAGAGAATAGGCATTTATATAAATTAGGAGGAAGAAGCCGTTGAAGACTAGTATCATCATTATCGATGACCATCAACTTTTCCGTGAAGGTGTTAAGCGTATATTAGATTTTGAATCATCCTTTGATGTTGTTGCCGAAGGCGATGACGGAAGCGAGGCTATGGATCTTGTTGAAACACACAAACCAGATGTTGTTATCACGGATATCAACATGCCGAATATGAACGGTGTTGAAGCGACTAAAATGCTTGTGAACCGTTACCCTAAAACGAAGGTCATCATTTTATCGATTCATGATGATGAAAACTATGTACAGCATGCATTGAAAACAGGAGCACAAGGTTATCTGTTGAAAGAAATGGACACCGATACGTTAATTAATGCTGTTCGTGTAGTCGCAGAAGGTGGCACATACCTTCATCCGAAGGTGACACATAATCTAGTCAAAGAATATCGCCGTTTAGCTGCTGAAGTGGGTGCTAATCGTGATTCAGTGCATGCTGTAGAGATTAGAAGACCACTTCACCTATTGACTCGACGCGAGTGTGAAGTTCTTCAACGTTTAGCAGATGGAAAAAGCAACCGTGCCGTCGGCGAATCTTTATACATTAGTGAAAAAACAGTAAAAAATCATGTGAGTAACATTCTTCAAAAAATGCGTGTAAACGACCGTACACAAGCTGTTGTTCTAGCTATTAAAAACAGCTGGGTAGAAGTGAAATAATTTCAACTTATGATAAGTCTGGCTCTTCAGTTTTCGCAATGCGTGCTGAAGAGCAAGACTTTTCTCACGAAACGAGCCTTAGAAGCAATTCTAAAGGCTCGTTTTTTTGAGGTTATATTGTTGTTTTGAAAAAATTGGACTTTTTCACTGAATCTTAAATCATGGGGTACCGTCACATTGCCAAGTTGGGGTACCACCATCCAAACGCGGATTTACAACGTTAAGGATATTCCAGCATTAAAAATCCTAATCTCTCAGTGATATTAATGAGAAATTGGGATTTTATTATTCAACAATTGCGCCCGATTGTTGAAGAAATATTGAAGATTTGAAATCTTTACCCTTCTTTATACACATTTCAATTTATGATGGTAATCTCCTCAGTTCTTAAATTAATTGCCTGCCAGCACATGCTTTGGCCAATGGAAAATTACTTTTGGCATATCAACCAAAAGAAATGCTCATGCAAATGTTC
>NZ_JAOPHO010000174.1:0-1640 GCF_033141925.1 Peribacillus sp. CSMR9 | reverse complement strand
TATCGAATGAGAATTGTCTTTTTTTAGTTTGATTTACCGTACTAGTTAGAAAAACGTGAGTTTTTCAGCAGCCTCGTGAAAGCAGTTCCTTTTTTTATAGAATTACAACCAAAGTTTGTTAATAAATGTACTTAAACTATCGGGGAAGGATAGTTCATTAAGATGTATAATATTGGATATATTTAAGGGGGGATTCTGATGTTAATCAGAGAGGTAAAACCTGAGGATGCTGAAAGTTTCGATTGGCTAATGAAGCAAGTTGAAACTGAGGCTGATTTTATGCTTATGGAACCAGGAGAAAGAAAAGGTTCTCCTGAACAACAACGTAAATGGTTGGAACGAATGGACAAAGAGAATAATTCAACTGTACTTGTTGCAGAACAAGAAGGTGGACAGTTAGTAGGATATTTAGCAGTGATTGGCGGAGATACAAGAAGAACCAAACACTCAGCCTATCTAGTTATAGGTATTTTAAAAGAATACACAGGGCGTGGTATAGGAACAAAACTATTTCAAAGGTTAGAAGAATGGGCAATAATTCATAATATCTTACGGTTAGAGCTTACAGTCGTCACTCAAAATGAAGCAGGAGTATCTCTATATAAGAAAATGGGGTTTGAGGTAGAAGGAATAAAAAGAAACTCACTAGTGATAGATGGCAATCTTTTTGACCAGTATTTTATGTCCAAGTTATCATAAGGTCTTGTTAAAATAACAGGTGCGTTAGTTGTATAAGAATTAAGTGAAATTATGAGTGAGGTCAGATTTTAGTTATTCAATTAAAGGGCGCTATTCTGAAACAAGGGTAAGCGCCTATTTTTCATTATAGGGCCATTTAATTGAATAAGCTTTTGAATTTACGATGCAGTTTGTTGAAGTGATATAATTAAATAAAATTAAACGTTAATACCGAAATATAATGAAATAAAGAATAAGGAAAAGGGGGATTGAAAATGGATGTAAGATACCCAATTGGGAAACTACAAGTTCCTGAAAAAGTAACATTAGAAAATTTTCAAGAATGGCTAAAGGAAATCGAAACTTACACGATTCGATTAAGAGAAACTGTCGACTCATTAAGTGATGAGGAATTAAGCAGAACTTATCGTGAAGGTAGCTGGACAGTTCGTCAACTTGTTCATCACATTGCAGATTCTCAGTTGAACATGTATCAACGTTTGAAGCTGGCTTTAACAGATGAGAACCCAACAGTACCAGCTTTTGATGAAGAAAAGTGGGCTATTCAACCGGATACAAAGCTTCCTGTAGAAAGTTCTATTAAAATGTTAGAAGGTATAAATGAGCGCATCGTATCTTTAGGATATAGTTTAACTGAAGAGCAATTAGATCGAGCTTTTACTCACCAGATAAACGGTATAATAACAGTTGCAACAAAAGTTGCAAAATTAGCTTGGCACGAAGAGCATCATTTAGCCCATATAAAAATCGCATTATCAAAATAATACATTATGTATAAAAGTGGCTTATCGAACCTCGATAAGCCTTTTTTAAAATTAAAATAAGGAATAATTACAGAAGTTTTATTCAACTAACGGGGCAGGTTAGCATTCCTGTAGTTCGTTATTTTTCAGCTTTGAAAAAAATAGGGCTCCTCAGTAAGATATGAGTAAGACATCACT
>NZ_JAOPHO010000173.1:0-1663 GCF_033141925.1 Peribacillus sp. CSMR9 | reverse complement strand
TATTTGTATGTCATTTACATGTTGTAACTGGTTTAGAAGAAAAATTTTAAATGCACGGCCTATACAAAAAACAAAAAATAAAAAAGCTCCTAATATGAACTGCACCCCAAATGTTAGACACTATCTAACATTTGGAGGTGCTATTTTTTATGACAAAATATTCATTAGAGTTCAAATTAAAAGCTGTCCTTGCTTATTTAGAAGGAGTTGACTCATTTAGAACTGTAGCCAATCAATTTAATACCAGTTTGACTCCTTTAAAGCAATGGGTGGCGTATTATAAAGAACATGGTATAGAAGGGCTAATGTCTAACTATACAAATTATGATATTAGTTTTAAGATGGATGTACTAAACTATATGAACGATTTTGGAGTGTCTTGTACCCATGCAGCTGCTGTGTATAACATTGCTTCTCCTTCTACTATTACTAAGTGGAAAGCAATTGGAGGGGAACGGAGTTGACGCTCTTGAAACGAAGAAAAAGGGGCGTCCATCCATGAAAAATAAACGAAGAAAAAACAAGTAGAAGGGTCATTAGAGGCGTTACAGGCTGAAAATGAAAGATTACGTGCAGAGAATGCATATTTAAAAAAGTTGAGAGCCTTAGTTCAAGAAAGCGAAGCGTCCGAACGCAAAAAGCGAAAGTAGAACATGAACTAAGGGGAGATTTTAATTTAAAGCTACTTCTGTCCATCGCAAATCTCGCACGGAGTACCTATTACTATTGGATAAACGCCTTCGGGCGTAAGGATAAATACGAAGAAATAAAGCCAGTTATCAAGGAGATATTTCATACGAATAAAGGGAGATACGGGTATTGACGCATTACATTGGAATTACGTAATAGAGGGATTCAAATGAACTATAAAACGGTTCTTCGATTAATGAAGTAGTTAGGGCTAAAGTGTCTGGTCCGAATGAAGAAATACCGTTCATACAAAGGCAAGATTGGAAAGGTTGCGCCTAATATCCTCAATCGTAATTTTAAGGCAATAAAGCCAAATCAAAAATGGGTCACGGACGTAACTGAATTTCATTTATACGGTGAATAGTTGTATTTATCGCCCATTCTAGACTTAATTAATGGAGAGATCATTGCTTACAATATCTAATCACGTCCTATTTATCCCTTTGTCTCCAAGATGTTTGACCAAGCCTTTATGCGATTGGAATCGAAAGATTCCCCCATTCTTCATTCAGATCAGGGCTGTCATTACCAGATGAATCAATACTCACATGATTTGAAAAGACATAACATTATACAAAGCATGTCCCGCAACCACTTCAAATATTAAGGGCTTTTTTTATTTTTGAATGATATAGAACCCAAAAAGTTAGACACTTTATTAAATTAGGCAACCTTGAGGGCATGAACCCGGTAATCTACTGGGCTCATGCCTTTTAATTTCACTTTGATTCGTCGGTGATTGTAATAATGGATATAATCTTCTAGTTCTTGTTTGAAATGCTCCATGCTGTCGAACTTCTGTAAATAAAGTAATTCAGATTTTAGTAAGCCAAAGAAGTTTTCTATGATTGCATTGTCTAAACAATTTCCTTTAGGGGTCCAAGCAGAAAAACGCGAAAAACAAACGCTAATACATTTTTTCAAAGGTAGGGATATTTTTATGTTCCGAGTTCCGGAGGGAATGACTGGAACC
>NZ_JAOPHO010000172.1:0-1697 GCF_033141925.1 Peribacillus sp. CSMR9 | reverse complement strand
TATGTAAAACTGGCTATTGATGGTACGGAGGCTGCCAAGTCACCTAAATAATCAGGCCCACCAATTTTATCTATGTTTTTCCTTCCAACTCGTTCCATGACTGAAACAAAATCAATGGGAATCCCTTTCTCATCTAAATCTTGTATCGTCCATAAGACATTGAAATTCTTCCCTGGTGATAATTGAAAAGGTTTTATCTTCCCGTCTTTAATTAATCCAGGCTCAATTAGTAGAATCCCCAAATATGATTTTTCAGCTTCAAGATTGTATAAAAGATGTTCTTCCATATTTAGGACCTTCCTAGTATTTTTCTGATTTGCTTCTTGGATTCCTCGATAGAGTGAACGGACTCTTCGCTCATTTCCGATTTACTTTCTAGCAATCTTAGATATTCTAGTGTTTCATCAACGCTTGGAATGGAGTCCATTCTGTCTAATGGCCTTTTCTTCACAAGATCAGCAATCGTAGGAGGAAAAACACTGGATTCAAGGTGACGATCAAAATTTTTCAGGACCTTTTCAGAATCGTGCTTTTTCAAAACTCTTTCCCAAGAATCAAGTAAACTAGTAGGATCCTGAACCACGAACTTACCTGGATAACTAGATTGAATCGAATCTAGTAATTCTGCAATCTGCCTTCTTTCCAAGGGTTAACCTCCTTTTTCCACAAGAGCTAAAAAGCTATTTTGTTTTTTATGTGTACCCGTATTCAATTGCGGCAATGACTTGGATAACTTATCAGCTGCCTCTTCTGCTGTCGTGTGTCGAATAATTCCAAGAGTATAATTCTCCTTTTTGGAATGGTAAGCGGGATTATCACTATGAGTTTTTAAGCCATACTCTACACAAATTGTTGGATGCTTGTCCCAGTCTTGATACATTCCTAAAATTACAGAAGGAGATATCTTAGCACTCACCCTTGTATGCCGAATCATTTCTAGGTAATCATCAATAATTTTTAATTGATTATCAGAATACCTGAGACGCAAATTTTCAATTTGTTCGGGTATATTGTTTTTATTACTTTCCTTTACTTTACTTTCCTTTACTTTACTTTGGGGATTGATGTCACCATTTACTATGGGTAATAGGGAATTAATGTTTACATTAACTTCTTTATTGTCTGTATTAACCAAAGAAATTGTGATTTTACTAGAGCCAATATGTTCCCGATAATCTATCAGCAAAAATTCCTCATAAAGAGTAACCGACTTCCTCCTGACAATTGCCTCTATATAACGTGTTTGAATGCCTTTTGACGTTAAAACCCCGTATTTATCAAACGTTTCTTGGTCAAATAATCCCCAGTTTATGCAATCATGAACTATATCTTGAACTGTATTAATGTTTACATTTATTCGGCTAGAAAAGAGTAATTGTTCCCTTTCTGTCCAACGATAAAAGTAACCTTCTTTATAGATTTTCATTAGAAGTTTCAATGTAATCCCAAATCCTTTGACACCATGTTTCGCTTCGATCAAAGCAATTTTATCGTCTTGATCCATATCAACATCCAATGGAAAATAATCTAAGCCTTCTTTTTTAGGCCTGGCCATTATCACCTCGCCTCCTTTTAAAAAAATTGCGATAAAGTGTTGTGCCTCATTAGCTTCCCGTCCCCAACCCTTGATTAGGCATAAAAAGATTGCTAAAATAGGAGTATCAAATATTTACTTCGTAAAAGTAGGGAGCCCCTCA
>NZ_JAOPHO010000171.1:0-1714 GCF_033141925.1 Peribacillus sp. CSMR9 | reverse complement strand
CTGGGTTATGTAAGTCCGATTGATTACAAACTTGAACACCTTAAAAAAGTTGTCTAGTTTAGTGTTGACATACCAAACTTTATCTTAGGAACCATTCTGTCATAATTATTAAGGTCAATCTCCCCTGATGCTCCTCTATACATAGTTTTTATGTCAGAAAGATTCACTTCAAAGAATTTACAGGTCTCCTTAAAGATATTGTCAAATCTATTAAAGACCATATAGTCATTTATTATCTTTTCTAACTCATCATACTTAACTACTCCATTATATAAATGTTCTTTCAGACTTTGCCATTGCTCAGTCATTAATCCAACATTACTTTCAAAATCTTTTTTACCCACTATTGCACCTCACTTATCTTTTAGATATGCCTATCTGGAAAATCCTTGTAAAAGTCTATTATACCTTTTATATTTGGTATTTCTTCTAATAATTTTAAAACTCTTTCATCAGAATCCTCTGGTAAAGAACCATAAAAATGCTGTGCTAAGTGCCCTTTTTCTTTATTTAAACTTGTTAGCAAGATAATAAGGTCTTGAAACTTCTTTTCTAATCTGGGTAAAGCATTTCTAAAAGCCCAGTTGATTGCTTGTCTATATTTATAATTAGCTGTAGAGGAATCCAATTCTAAATCATTAGACTGATTCACCATTTGGTAAAAAACATTTAATTCTTCCTCACTTAAATAATCAGCCACTTTATTTAAATTTCTGGCTTTCTGATTTCTTAGTTCATAATCATTAAATTCCTCAATTTTTCTGATGTTCTCAATCTCATTTGTAACCTCTTGAGCTTGTTCTTCTGTTACATCAAACCCTAAGTATTTTACATTTTTTACAAAGCCATCTGTCCTATACATATAAAATTCCTGTTGGGTTTTATTAAGAAACTCCTGAATTAGTTGAGGATGAGGTCTTTTAATTTTACCTCCATCTTTCTCCCACCAATCCTCTTTCCTATCTTCTGTAATTAATATTATTGATGTAGGATTTTCTGTATTTTTTGCTCTATCTATGATTTGATTCCACACTATTAAATCTCCATAAAGCTGTTGATACCTAAAATCCCCATATGTTCTATAGACTTCCTTATTAGCTTTCCCCATATCTTCAAACCCTGGTGGTACTTTGTATTTATATCTTTCTTTTCCTGCTTTTTCAATTTCATCAATAACCTTTTGAGAATAAGGCTCTCCAATTATCCCATCAAGTAAAGTTAATAAATCATTCTGTATTTTATTTGCATCTGGTAAGCTTTCTATTTCTTTATCTAATTCTTCTTGTAATTGTTCATTTGACTTCTCTATATTATCAATAAAAAACTTAAATTTTTCTGTCATAATGTAAGGATGTTTACTCTTAACAGAGCTTAACACTTTAATTGCACTTTCTTTTAATTTTTTCAAATCTTTACCTATTAGCTCATAACCCTCATGCTGTCTATGCATATTGTCTTCATAGTTAAAAAAGTATTCAAGAGCAACTTGATGAGGTATCCAAAGCCTATTATCTTGTTTTAATTTCTTTAATATATCTAATAAACTTTTTGTGGATTCCTTTGATGAATACTTATAAAAATTAATTAAAATATTTGTGTCAACTACAAAGGTAGCATTTTCCCATAGTTCTTTTTTTTCTTCATCTGAAAACTGATAGTGGCCAAGCTGATTCCGTTCTACCTCCATGTTCAATTGGGTGACCCAGCGTTGAAT
>NZ_JAOPHO010000170.1:0-1734 GCF_033141925.1 Peribacillus sp. CSMR9 | reverse complement strand
TTCTGTGAAAAGGAGATTAGTGAAAATAAGGCAGTATTAGTGGTTAATCCCATTTAAATCAAATAAGAAGTTCCTCGATTTAATAACCAAATCTTAAAACAGAGATAAAATCAACAAAATTCTTCAATATAAGAAAGTAAGTACAGATGGTCCCTCATTTAACTAAACATTCTTTCCTATGTCCATTTAATCGTAAAATAGATATTTTACGCATGATTGAGATGTTATCAAAGATGTTCTTGTCAAGCTCTTATTTCTCTTGGTACTCCGTACATATTTGAAATCCTTGAAAACACTAAAATTCAAATAGGAGTAGTAAAGGATTTGATCAAACACGCAATTGTATAATATGTTCTTATTTTTTAGATTGGAATCCTTGTATCATTCGATTTCTATAAACTTCCTCAATAAACTTTATTTCAAGGTTACACATGCCTTCATCAGAGCTGTATGAGATTTTTGATCGTGAACTTCATTTGCTAATGTCTACATCTTTTTAAAGAGCTCTTTCCTACTAACCAATGTTTCTTTGTAAAAATAATATATTCTATCGAGGTATATACCTTAATACATAGTAAGTAACTTGTTTATCACACTAGTTACTTAAAGTTAAACATTTAATGTATGCTACGTTCATTGTCATTGTCATCGTCTCCTTGGTTTTAACATTTGCAGTAATATTAACCTTAATCTTAAGACTGAGGTTAATATTAAGGTTAAGGTATTAATTCAGTTAATTAATACGCGAAACCTTGATAAATTCCCTCCCACTTCTTAAATACAATTAGAAATTCTGGAAAGTACCGATCAATCCAGTTATGGACCTGGCCTTGGACCGTCTGAAGATCCTCTGTTAAAAGATCACGAATTTTCTTCGCCACCCGTAGTTCGGCATAAACTCCTTGTGATATCGTAGGTTCGGCGTATCTTCCGTCTTTGACCAACTGGGCAATGACTTTAGCATCTTTCACATCATTTTTAGTAGGAGAATTATCATCAAGCTCCTTGCTTTTCTTGACGTGCAAAGGGTTTACAGCTACAAACTTCATTTCATATTCTTTTAACATATGTGCTAGGTTGAACCAATAATGCCCTGTCGGTTCCATCCCAACCATCACATTCTCCATACATTGATCTTCCTTAATTTCCATAATCCAATGAAGAAAATGCTCGAATCCCTCTTTTGTATTCTCAAAATAACAAGGTGATCCAAACTCCGTTCCTCTAAAGTCCTGAGCACGTGCCACATGCTTGAATTTAGCAATATCCACCCCTACAATAAGGGTTTGAGAGGTAATTTGAGCAATTTTCTTATTTTGGTTATAATTCATTTTAATGCCTCCTGGTATTTGAGTTTTGTCCTTTTCGTTGCCGAGCTTCAGGACTCTCTCATTCTACCAAGAGGTTATTTTTTTGTTCAAACTTCAATTTCACTGATTGCAGGAATGCTGCCCCTTTAGTTCCATAAGAATATGGAGCTGTTTCCAGCCCCATAAAGAAGTAAAGCACCCGTTAGTTTAAGTATATACCTTCACAATCTCAATAAGTTAAAGCCTATTGGTACATAATCAAATCACCTCTACATTAGGATTTATGATGTCTCATAAGACTTTTGTCAAAGTGCTTAGCGTTGTAAATCCGCACATTCCTGACGATACCCCTTAAATTACCTTTATGACAGTAACTAAGCCAGCCTACATTTGTTAAAATTATTAATATAAGATTTATAAAAAG
>NZ_JAOPHO010000169.1:0-1847 GCF_033141925.1 Peribacillus sp. CSMR9 | reverse complement strand
ATGCACAGTCGCGGGGCTTGTGATTGGTTTTTTCACTTTTAACAGGAATAGGGATAAGGACGTTAAGAATGATGCTACAGAATCAGCAATCATAAGAACAAAGTTAGATAATATTGGACAATCCGTTGATTCAATTAGGATTGATTTTAAGGCTAGTGACCAACGTTGGACTGCATTGTCAGAGACTGTTATTCGTATTGACGAGAGCACTAAACAGGCACATAAACGCATAGATAAAATCGAAAACAAAGGAGAATTTTGATATGGATAAAATAAAACAATATGTAGCAATGATTGGCGGTGCTCTCGGGGCACTGCTTTTATTTTTTCAATCGCTAGGTTATCAGGTTGAATGGTTCAATGAAAATACAATCAACTCATTTATTAACTTCCTTACTGCTGTTGTCCCTCTTGGGTTTGCTTTATATGGAGTATATAAGAATCAATATTTAGTGACTAAGAAAGCTCAAAAACAAGAAGAAGTCTTGAAAAAGAATGGATTAAAATAAGCTGCCCATCGGGTGGCTTTTTATTATGCATTTAAATTAAAAGGAGACGATGGAAAATGACAGTGGAATTGCAAACATTATTGGATCGTTCAATTAAAAATATGGGTTCTGGTATGAATTCAGTGGTGAAAGCCTCAGCCTTAGAAATGATTAAGCGTGCCTATAAAGAAGGGATTTACGTACAAATCAGCGCAGGTTATCGCTCCATGGAAGAACAGGCGGCTCTATACGGCCAAGGTCGTTTTTATAGCTACAAAGGTAAAAGTTATAGTAGCATGTCCAAGCCAAAGGTGACAAAGGCATTGCCAGGGCAATCTTTCCATAACTATGGTGTGGCAATTGACTATTTCCTTGTAAGTGATGATGGTAAAACTGCCTTGTGGACTATTAACACTAAATGGAAACGTGTAGCTGCCATTGGTAAAGAATTAGGATTTAAATGGGGTGGAGATTGGACAGGCTTTAAAGATTATCCTCACTTGGAAATGACGGGTGGATTAACCTATTCACAGATGATGGCTGGTAAAAGACCAAGTCTTTCTTTGAAATTTAAACCTGAAACGGAAACCATTGTTATGGTTCCTCCAAAGACTGAGGTTGCTTCAGAGATTACTAAAGAGCCATCCAAGAATAAAGGGGATGAAACAATCAGGTCCATTCAAAAAACCTTAAACAGCCGTTATGATGCTGGTCTTATTGTGGATGGATATAATGGCCCAAAAACCAAGGCAGCACTTATCCAAGCATTACAAACTGAACTTAATAAACAATTTGGTAAAAAGCTAGTTGTGGATGGAAAGTGGGGTGCTAAAACTAAGGCTGCAATTGTCACGGTTAAAAAAGGTGCAAAAGGCAATCTTACATGGATTCTACAGGCAGCACTTTTTTTGGAAGGATTTAACCTTGGATCACTTGATTCAGATTTCGGAAAAAATACTGAATCAGCATTATCTAAATTCCAGAAAGCTAAAAAGATTACTGCAGACAAGAAGGCAGGCAAAGCTACTTTCACTGAATTGTTTGCTGCGTAATCAAAAGCCCATACTCGATTTGAGTAGGGACTATTTTTTGTTTTAGGCTCTGTTAAAAGTGTTGTTGATTAACTAACTTGAGAATGTCTTTTGTGACGTATAAGACACAAACTGTGAAATAAAATAGACAGAAAGAAAGAGTATCATATCACTCTTCCTTTCTGTCTATTTTATACTTATCTAACCTTAATGAAATGTTTCTGAACATTCACAGTTAAACCTCCATAAACCCTTTAATGATTAGGTGTTAAGAAACTAAGGTTTTATAAGACAACCTTAGCGTATTTTTCCCGCATTTTGATACAGG
>NZ_JAOPHO010000168.1:0-1875 GCF_033141925.1 Peribacillus sp. CSMR9 | reverse complement strand
TGAACCGCCGTATACCGAACGGTACGTACGGTGGTGTGAGAGGTCGGAGGCTAGGCGCCTCCTCCTACTCGATTTTATGCAACTAACGGGGCAGGATAGCTAAAGAAGGAACTTCCATTTTTCGCACAATTGAAAAGGTGTTAAATGTATTGAAAATAATAAATGATAGAGAACTTAATAGGGGGAAATATTTTCTTGAAAATGGTTAGAATTAGCTTAGTAATAGTGGTTATTTGTATCGGATATACTTTATTTTATTTTAATCAGTATCATATTGAAGACGAAAGAGCATCTATTCAATCAAATCTAACGGAATGGGAAAATAGAGGAACTGGAGAAGAAATTAAACTTGATGTCATAGAAGTAACTCAATTAGACAATACAAACTCTTATATTGTTTTATTTGAAACAGATAATAAGAATATCGGTTACGCTCACTTTCTTAAAGGGTGGAACGGGCATTTCAAAATTGAACTTTCTGGGCACGGGACAAATGTTGTGTCTTATGAGGAAATTAAAACAAATAATGGGATGTATCGTATTCTGGTTGGAAAAAATCCTGATTTTAAAATTGACCATATAACAGCCAAATTGATTAATGAAGAATTCAGTTTTACATCAAATGTTTCCAAAGATGAAAAGTTTGTAAAGTATAAAAAACTGCCAAGTGATTTAAAACAAACTTTCCCTGCTGATCTAACATTCTTTGATAAAAATAAAAATATAATCCAAAATCCATAAAACATAAAAAAATAAGCGAAAATAATGAAAAAAGGCATCAGTCAATAACCGATGCCTTTTATTGTGCTATTTACAATGCTATATATAGCTCGATTTTTATGCTAATCTCGTTGCTATTTATAGTGTTTATTTAAGTTTTGTACTTCTGAACCGAACCCGTTAATAATCTGTTGGTTTCTTTTTATGTCGTTTCCGGATGGATAAGTTACTAAGAAAACATTTTCTTAGTGAACTAACGGGGCAGTTTAGTTCAAGAGTGCTGTTTGATCTTTGTTCAACAATTGGGCCATATTATTGAAGAAACATCCTGAAATTGTGAAGCTATACACTTAAACTAAATGGGAGTTCAAATAAAAAAACTGTTCCTGCTTGCTACAGAAACGCACTCTTTAACTAAAAAAAATAACAGTCGACTTAATCATCATCATTACTTTAAACTCCTGGAGTAGAATAATTTTGAATAGTAAACTAACTTAGGTGTGATAATATTGAGGACTATAAAAAAAGGAGTTAAGCGTAATGTTTAAACAACCAAGATGGATGATTATCACATTTTTATTTATTCCTTTACTATTTATTGTAAGTGCTACACCTACTTTTGCTGAAGAAGGCAAGGTTATATTTAGGTATAAAACTGATTTTGAAGCCATATCTCGTTTTCTGGGTGTAACCGAGGAAGAATTTTTTGAATTAAGAAATCAAAAAAGTATTGTTGAAATCGCAAAAGAAAGAGGAATTTCTGAAGATGAAGTTTTTAACTTTTTTGCAAGAAAACATATAGATGCACTTGTAAAGTCATACGAAAAAGGCGATTTTGATGTACGATTTGCAATGGATTATTGCTTGAGGTTAAAAGATGATATTGAATGGGAGATAAATGTTAAGAAGGGTAAAGATGGTAATTTAACAACGGAATAGCTAACTAATCTAAAGGATGCATTACTGGAACATGTAATGATTATGATTTTTTCTTCTTCAAGTAAAGGGCAGAACACTTGAATAGTAATAACTTTTTTCTGTTGAGGAAACCTACCCTTAATTAATAATTAAAGGTGGTTTGGATTGTCAACACTAAATCAAACAACTTTTTTAAGGGATAATTTTTTATATTCTAGAGGACTTAAGTAGCCAAGA
>NZ_JAOPHO010000167.1:0-1891 GCF_033141925.1 Peribacillus sp. CSMR9 | reverse complement strand
AAAATTTGATAATGCACTATATCGGGATGTGAAAAAATTGTAAGGTTAATGAAAAAAGAGGATTTTTGTAACATTGCAAACCTAGCAATTGAACTAGTCCTAAGGCGAGTCCATTAAGAAAAGAACGCCGCCACCTAATAAAGTCCCTAAATAAAAGTTTTTCTTCATTTCAGCCTTTTTGTTTACATATCGAGTGATCATAAAACAAGCTGAACATAAGACAGTGCTAAAGAGTGATATGATCTCCCTTTACCGGTTTCATGCCTTCTTCAAATATAGGTTGCATATTTTCGATTTTGATATCTGGAATAAGAAATACGAATAATATGAAAAGCAGCAGTATTGCTGTTATTTGGTTCATTACTAGATAACAAGTGGTTAAACTAAATGACTATCGTTTTCTGACTTACCCTCTGGGAATGATCACTATAGTTTTATCTCTAGTATGAAAATATAGCCAAATCAAATAAACCAGCTGAATTATGGACTTCTTACTCTCTGCCTTCCCTTTTTTTAAAACAGTATATAAGGTGATTTTGATGAATAGCCTGATTTTCTATATTTTCGGAATAGATTGCCCCCATTTCATGACCTATGGAAAGAATAATCCACCTCAAGACGTTTCTATTCACTTAAGGTAATTTGGTATGTTAATTGTTTTTTATTAATCTCCAACTTTCTTGCATTTGGCGACAGTTACCTCATCTAATCGTTTATAGGCATGCTGAAGCACAATCTCAATCAAATTCATTGGAAGTTTTTGTTTAAAAGTCTCCTATGAATAAATGCATAGATTGCCAATATGCGCATAATCTATTATAATTTTGAGCTCAACGACTTCAATTTTCCCTTGTTGTACTTAGTGGCAGAAAGTTGGATGGTTTAGGGTCACAAAAAAGATAAATGAAGAAAAACCCTGCAGAGATTCCTCTATGCAGAGTTTGTATAAGCTTTCAATTAATTTTTGGATGGCAGGGCACCCATTCCTTTGAATAGGTGCATGGATTTTTTCTACTTTAACTTGTTCAGATGTATGTTTCATCCCAAGTTTATTTGTTTTTCCAACCTTAACTTCATAATGGTTTTGTCCCCAATTTCCCCTTCAATCTAGAAGTCGTAAAAATTCATCCTATGTACGAAAAAAATCTACACCCAATAGGTCATCCCCATCCTAAAAAAATTGTACATTTTGGCGTCAAGGCGCCGAATTCAAGATTCCAATGTAATATATTCAGCTCCATATTCTTTTGCCCAATTATGTATATAACTGAGCAAACTATATCCAAGGCCACTAGGACGATGATTTACATCAGTAACCAAATCTTGTACATAAATATAGCGTTCATTATATGGATCTTCACGCCAGCTAACACCTGCTAATGCTACGATACTTGTATCATGATATAAAGCAAATAACTGTTTACCCTCCTTACGCATATCATTTACTAATTCTAGATATTCCATTAAAGTCAAATCAGGACGTAACTGACTCAATATAGGATAAGCCTGTAAGAATTGATGTTCTACAGTTAACTCTACTATATTTTCCACTGGTATTTTCATACTAATATACTCCTAACCTTTTTAAGTTTAATTGCTTCGCTTTCCCTTTATGAATCGGGATTAACTTTCTGACATATAAACCATTCCAATATGCTTGATAACCAAGGGCTTAAATGTTTTTCATTAATTATGTGTCTAACAGTTTCCTATTCTCTTCCTTTCTCCTATATATTCGATATACCAACAATTATATGCAAGAATCGTGCCACTCAAAGGAAATATACAACTTATAAAAATAGTGCAATAAATATACTTAAAAAATTAACTTTAACCTATTGCAAAGAAATTTGTTGCACCCTTTCCTTTATTGACGAAACGAGGCAGATTA
>NZ_JAOPHO010000166.1:0-1908 GCF_033141925.1 Peribacillus sp. CSMR9 | reverse complement strand
GACGGTCTTATTTCAGTACCATGACAACGATGAAAAAGGCATCAAGTATAGTCCCTGAATATAAGGATGGGGAAAGGATGTCGGCCGACGAGTATGAAATGATTACGAGAAAATGTTTCGTGGTTGAGAGTATCCTAAATGAGCGTATGGGTTACATACCTAAAAAGATAACGGAAAACCTGCTTATAAATTATGAAGCACGTTGCCAGGACCCATATAATGACAAGCTGATGACCATAAAAAAGCCCGAGATTGAAAAGGAAAGGGGTGTATCTTATAAACTTAGCAGATAAGCCTATTAAATACTTAAGGAGTTACATTCAAAGGAGGTAATAGTATGCCGAATAATTCTGAACCCTCAAAAACACCTCAATCAACTACAGCTAATTTTTTTTGTTGCTTTAACTGTTCTAACTTTCTTTGTTTTTCCTTTTCTCTTTTGTCTTTTTCGGCTTGTGCGAAAACCATGAATTCTCCGAATGACATTTAGTTGTCCTCCTTTAATTTTTATTTTATCTCGTGCAAGACACATAATATTACGTGTTTTTTAGCTTTTCTCAATTTGCAATTTTCCATATGCCATTTTCCTTTACCAGGACATATTTTTTTGTTTCTTTGCTCTGGTCCGTATAAGTTATCATAACATCTATCGCGGCACTTTCTCCAGAGATTACCAATGATTTCTCGATGGGGGAGACAAATTTAGTTTTTTCGGCATATTCCAAAATGAATTCTGGATAAGTACCACCCCAATAGGTTCCAGTTTCAAATACCTTCAGGATATCATCATCCATATATTCTTTTGTTCCTTCAATATTTCCGTCCTTGGCAAGTTCGTGAACGGTGGTAATTGTTTCAGATGGTGTCAGATCCTTTTCCTCCTGGGAATGGTTGAATGCTGCTAAAAAGATACCGGAAAGGGCTATCAGTAAGCCCAATCCAGTAAATAAAAACTTCTTTTTCTTCATCGTGTTTCCTCCTTATTTTCCAGTCATTTTAGAAGCGGCGAATTTGTATATCACCATTTTGGAAGCCCCACCAGCCATCCCGACTGCCGTTTTACCAGAGCCAGAGGAATAAAGGAACTGTCTAATGTACTTAGGACCTTTCAACAGGACGACCATTAAGCCGATTGCCATCATATAATCTTGTAGTTTTTCAGTACCTGTGAGCAGGTTCAGAATCAACCATAAGAGGGCGACTTGAAAAGCCTGAGAGAAAATAACGCTAACCGATTCCCTCCACCATATTGACCAAATATCCATGTTTTCTGAAATGATGCTGTGTGCTGCTATTGGTGATGTGACCAGTAAGACGATGTATTCTCCAAGCCTTTGAATGTACTGTAAGCCCAAAAGCACGAAGAGAATAACAATGGTAAGTGTAGCGAGAGATATTGCCATACCAGCTGTTTGAGGCATGGTCACGAACTTTTCTAAGGTCTTGGTATCCAAACCCTCATCCAGAAAATATTGCACGATCGCGTTGTTCAATCTCAGTAGGACTTTTTCCAACAGCCAAGGAGCAGAAGCGGAAAGGATGAAAGCAAGAACTGCTTTGAAAACCACTTCTGAAAGCCCTCTGCTTTGCACTCCAGCCATTTGGTTGAACATGATACCGATGATAGCCCAAGCGACAAACACGATGCAGAGAGAGGAAGCTAGGGCAAAAACAAAGTCATACAGGACATCAATCTTTGGATATTTAGAAAAATCAGTGGGCTTTAACATGAAG
The DNA here is from genome assembly GCF_033141925.1 of Peribacillus sp. CSMR9. Lineage (NCBI taxonomy): Bacteria > Bacillati > Bacillota > Bacilli > Caryophanales > Bacillaceae > Peribacillus > Peribacillus sp. CSMR9. The sequence goes on along the minus strand of NZ_JAOPHO010000166.1, from coordinate 174 downwards.
ATTTCGAGCCAATCAAATGCCATGTTAGCAAAGTCTTTAACGAGTTCAGCAATTAATTCTTTGAGCCATTCTATTGGGCTTTTAAAAGGGTTCATTTTGTTACCTCCTATTGTATCAAATATTTCTTATTGTTGTATATCGGATTATCAGAATTTAAAACTTCCCCCTAAGTCG
>NZ_JAOPHO010000165.1:0-2021 GCF_033141925.1 Peribacillus sp. CSMR9 | reverse complement strand
TGATGAATTATTAAAAAATATTCAATTCCTCATTTCAAAGGCCCGAATTGAGCAGGCCCCTATTTTTTTCACGAAACTTCAAAATGGACACAGATAGTGAAGATGTACATTATAAAGGGAAATCCCAATTAAAGGAAAAGAATAGAAATAGAAACCAGTATGGATAATGATACTGGTTTTTGGTTTGAAAAAAACTTCTATATAGCTAATCTAAAAGCATTTTAACGAACTGACGTCATACCTTGTATAAAGGGGGTAATTCAAAATGACATACCGACCTACTGTAAGATATCCGTCCATTTATCAGGAATATGTAAATGAAGTTAATAATGCCACTTCACTAGATCGCAACCAAATTTTCCGTCTGGCCCTATTTATAGCAGCTCATTCAAAAGAATATAACGATATCCTTAAAAAGTATCGGAAGGGTGACGTCCCTCTCCCCTGCCCAGCATGGAGGATAGATGAAGAGAAATGTTGGCAAGAACAAAGCTATATTAAAAAAGAAGATACGCCCCAGGTCAAGATCTTTGAACAGGGAGGCATTAAACTCATTATTGGTTGATCCTTTATTTTTTTGGTTTATCGACGCTCTTAATAGAATGGGATGCAGCTCCTTTATTCGCTAATGCTTGAGCTAATTCCTTGGGTATTTCTCTAGTCATTCCATATCACCTCACTTATCAAGAGCCTTGCCATTCAGCCTTAATAATATACCTCCCTCCACTCTTTTCAGGAGGACCGAGATACCAACTTACCAACCTACCCAAACATAAAACACTTTTTAGGAAGGAGAAAGCCAATGAGAAGAGATAAGCCGTTGAATCCAAGCCTTTCCCCTAACAAAAAAAGAAACCCGGAACCTCAAAAAAGAAAGGTCCGGTCTGATAAGCTACATGATATCAAAATCCCTGTTTCTGAAGTTACGAATACAATCGTATTGCGTGAATCAAGGAAGTATTGGCATGGATCTAAAACCAAAACATCAACTGAACTGCTTTTATATGGCCTTGAAAACCTTTTTGTTTTTCCTGACGTCACCTATATTGACCATCCCTCGACTGTCCATTGTAAGGTTGATCATGAGACATTTCGGAAAATAGGGGAGCATGCTACCGAATGGAATTGCAGTACCAGGCAGGCAGCTCATCGGATTTTTATGGAGGCATTAAAGAAGAAACAACTAGGAGGCATAACAGATGTGGAAATATAGCCAAGCGAATCTCATTAATGAAGAACTATCGCTTATAGGTTCCACTAATTTTCTCGGCAAAATGCTTCATAAAATGAACAAATCATCCATGATCTTATTATCTATAGAAGTTCCCCTAAATAGTTATTTAAGAGCTGAAATATTCTGTGAAGATATTCAAGATCTATCAGAAATGCCATTTGATCAAAAAACTTTATTGATGCTGCTATACGAGGATTTTCTTTATGAGGCGAAAATAAATCCAGATTTAAAGAAGATTTTTCAAGTCCTCACTAGATTGGAACATGAATCTGGAAAGGCTGCCGTTTTGGAAAGAAAAACAGACTCCATTTTTAAACTCATTCATAAAGAAGAACATGAAGAACTTCAACCCTTGCATATAAGAATGAGACGAAAATATGCCCTTCGTGGTGAAATCATACTGGCTGATATGGAAGGATCTTATCCTAACCATGGCTTCACCATTGAAAGGGTGCTTGAACTCCTTTACATGGATTTTATTGATGCCTTTAGAAAAGGAGATACTACGGAGGCTATTCAGAAAATCATTAAATTACTGGATGTTGAAGAATAATAAATAGCCTAAAGGCGTTAGCAGGGTTAACCCTGCTATGGACCTTTAGGTATATGTGTAACGTATTATTAATCATGAAGAAACAGATGAACAAGTAATAAGGGTGCTTACTATAAGCACCCTTATTACTTGTTGTTAATTAGTTCTCAATAGGTCTACCTTATATTGCATTCCCCAAATTAAAGTTCTGAATGGTGAATCTAAATCATGAACAATGATACTTTCCATTTCTTT
>NZ_JAOPHO010000164.1:0-2031 GCF_033141925.1 Peribacillus sp. CSMR9 | reverse complement strand
CACATGTAAATTAGTAAGGAAAGGTTAAGGATAATAGCATTACCCCGCCTCTTAAGTTAATAGGCTAAATTGAAACTGAAACTATTTCCTACATGAAAAAGTATAGGTTTCTGATAACCCATTAAAAATATCAGTCTTTGGATACCAATTCAGCGATTGCCGTGCTTTCCTGTTGTCAAGGCAGCTGTGTTTGATATCTCCAGTTCTTCCGGCTGAATGGACTGTATTCACTTTGGAGCCATGAATTTGTGTTAGCATTTTCAATAGTTGATTTACTGATGTTTTCTGTGCCGTGCTTACCTGGATCGTTTCTTGATTACCTCGATCCACCGAAGCGATGTTGGCATGTACTATATCTTTCACATATATAAAATCACGAGTTTGTTCGCCATCACCGTGAATGCTTAAAGGCATCCCTTTTTTGAGTTTTTCTAAAAAGACTGCGACGACTCCGCCTTCTCCTTTTGCTGTTTGTCTGGGCCCATAAACGTTCCCATAACGGAGAATCGTATACGGGAGCCCATAAAGCTGATGAAATAATCGGATATATGCTTCGGCAGTCAGTTTTGATAATCCATAATAAGAAATCGGTCCTGTCAGATCATCCTCGGAAATCAAGTCTTTCTGTAAATTACCATAAACACCTGATGTAGAGGAAAAGATCAGTTTACTTACAGAAGAAGATTCATGACAGGCCTTAAGAATATTTATTGTTCCATTGATATTCACATCGGCATCATATTGGGGTTCAAGAATGGAACGACTCACATCCGCCTGTGCAGCCAAATGGAAAACGACATCTGGCTTTTCCCTCACAATGATTTGCCCAGCTACCTCGCTGCATATATCTACAGTATGGATGATGGCATTGGGATGTACATATTCTGTGTGTCCGGAAATCATGTTATCCAATACATGGACCTCGGCACCATTTAAGATAAGTTCTTCAACGAGATGGGAACCAATGAACCCAGCCCCTCCTGTCACGATAGCCTTCATACATCATACTCCTTTTATATGTTTTCAGTATTGTATGTTATACGGCCACCACTCGCTTAAACAGGTACCTAGCTTTATCTAAAAAAGAAAGGGAAAAGAAAAGATGCTGACGCAATCGGAGTGGTCAGCACCTTCTTAGTTGTCATTATTTATTCTTCCTTTTGGTAATTGCGCTTTCATATACACCTAGCACATTTTGAACACCTTTATCCAGAGACCAGTGATTAATACCCCATTTTTTGGCATTTTCTCCAAGGTTTTTCATATAGGGCTCATGCTCTAATAAATAATCTATATGGATGGTTAACATTTTTTCATCCCCTACAGGTGTTAATACACCTGTAATTCCATGTTCAATGATTTCAGGTACTCCTCCCACATCACTGGCGATTACAGCCTTTCCAGTAATTTGTGCTTCTATTACTGACAAAGGCTGGTTTTCCATCAAGGTTGGAAGAACGAAGATATCCGAAATGGATAACAAATAAGGAATATCATCCCGTCTCCCCAAGAAGATCACGTCAGTTTCCAAGCCCATGGCCTTGCTTTTAATTTTCAACTCCATTTCCTGGGGACCGTCTCCAACTATCCAACAAACCCAATCATTTCTGATTTCCTTTAATTGCATAAGTGCCCCTATTAAATGATGCACTCCTTTAAACTCATTCAATCGACCCGTATAAATAATCACTTTCTTATCGGCTGGACGTTGAATATCGGATTTTTCGTCCACTCGCTTCAGGAATGATTCGGTATCATATCCATAATGAAAAACACTAAGTTGTTCATCTGGAACTTTAAATTCATCCGTTAAAATATTTCTCATCCATTCATTGGCTACAATCGTATTATCAGCAGAAGTCGCACCATCATATTCAAATTGATTAAAATAATATTGCCCTTTTTTTGCGCTGCTTTTATTTTCCGTTTTGGAGGTATAATACGCGCTCTTAAGTTCGTGAGCATTATCTATTAAACTGAGGGAGTTCATTAAGGATTATTGTAGAGTTGACGCAAATTGTGATGTTAATT
>NZ_JAOPHO010000163.1:0-2090 GCF_033141925.1 Peribacillus sp. CSMR9 | reverse complement strand
TATACCGAACGGTACGTACGGTGGTGTGAGAGGTCGGAGGCTAGGCGCCTCCTCCTACTCGATTATGGAACTAAAGGAGCAAGATAGCTTTAGTGAAGTAATTTATAGTTTGATTTTATTATTTGTATAATCTAAGGCTAAAGACAGATATTCATTTAGACTGTAGAGGTATAGTAATAATAATCAATAAATGTTAAAATTTTCTTGGTTTAGTAAATGAGGTATGGTTCTGATTCTTGGAGGGGGGACAACAATTATTAAAAAAGTTTGTATGAAATTTATATTTGCTTTTAGCGTATCTATATTTTTATTCGGATGTAGTATAGAAAAAGAAGATTTGAAAGAAGATCCTGGGCTTGATAGAGCCCAAAAGATAGAAATATCGTCAGAAGAAAATCCAGAATCGGTTTTAAACGTTATAGATAATCAAGAAGATGTAAGTGAATTTGTTAATGCACTAGAAGTTGATAAATGGAGTATTGTAGATATTCCTTCAGATTCGACTAAAGGGTATATTTATAAGATGTACCAAGAGGGTACAGTCAAACTTGGAGAGCCTATTACAGTTAAAAAGGAACTTAAACAAATCGCTACAATTATTACATATAAAGATAGTCCTTATATCGAGCTTAGAACCAAGAAACTAAATTTAAATTTTAAAGTTCCAAAAGATGTAGCAGAATACCTTTCTAATCACGATAATTAAAAACATAACCATACAACAATTTCGTCAACAGTATGTTATATCTTCTTATTGAATTAAACTAGCTGGTAGTTTGTGAAGAATTAGCTATTAACTGGTCTGTATCCTGTGAATAATACATAATGGTTATTTCACTAACAGTGCTTTACTTAATTACCAGGACCTGACCAGACGAGGATAATCCTGGTTATAATAAAGCCGTTCTTTTTTGGAATTTGTCTAGTTATTAAGTAATAGTCTTAATGTCTTTTCGAATAACTATAATAATGGTGAAATATTCATATATATTAGGTGATTCTAGGCGATTTCCTACCAGATAGGGTGACTTAAAAATGGCATCTATTGTTTACACAGTAATATTAATTGTTAGTTTTTTATTTTTAGTGTGGAAAAATGACGATCAAGAATCTTATTTTCCGTTAAAAATAATTGGATATTTTATATTAGGTTCATTTGCCTTTAATTTCAATCAAATTTCACTTCCACTTGGGTTTGTAGTGTATCTGATATTTTTTCGACCTAAGTTAAATGTACAGGTAAAACGAATAGCTGCGGTTTTTGGTTTTCTTGCATTTATATTCGTCCAATGGGTCATACCATATGCCATGGATGACTGGGGAAATCGCCCAATATTCATTGAGCATGAACTTGGTTCAGTATATACGATGAACTTTCAAGAAGAATATGAACTAGTCAAGCAAGAATTAAATCTAGAGAATAACAGTTTGAGGCTTGAGGATTTTGAAGTAGACTATACTGAAGATGGTAGAATTACAGACTTAAGCTGGCAACTAATTGGGCAAAATGGCAATAGCTATAATCTCTATGAAATTCGATATGATATTGATAGGAATAGGTATCAAGTTATGAATAGTCAGCTTGAAACATGGCTCCAATACAATCGATTAATTGATGCTGAGCATTTTTTTGAAAATCTTAATGTGCTTGATATTAAAGATATTACTCATGCTAAGGGTGACTTTTCTTCCTATGGTATACAAAGTACAGGGGAACGAACAAATTATGAAGTAGAAAATCGAGCTTATGTCGTATTAAATGGAGAAATACAATTATTAGATGATAAGCAATTACCAGTTGAAGGTTATTATATTTCAACATTTGCAACGAAGAAAACGGGAGAAGAAAGGGATGACCAAGGAAATATCATACAAGAAAGTTTCGAAGGTACTGTATTATCTGATTATCTATTTGATGTAAATTTTGGTGAGAAATGATAGAAATTATTGTTAGTAAGCTAAATTTCATCTAACGGTAGGTGTTTCTTCCGTCATCAAGACGAATCCTATTATCGGGTGCGTTAGCTGAAGATCAGAGCTGTCTTTAAGGCAGCTTTTTCGTGCGCCCGGCATGGGTGCAATCTATAGGG
>NZ_JAOPHO010000162.1:0-2116 GCF_033141925.1 Peribacillus sp. CSMR9 | reverse complement strand
ACTATTGGGGATAGAAAACGTTGTAATTCTTTTGCAAAAAGTGTCAGTTCACTGGAGACGATAGGATTCATAAAAAACACCATCCTTTCTCGTAAACTTCTTATGATAAGCATAGCGTTTTTTCATTTTTGAAGGTATTGTTTAAACTTAGCTTGATGGGCATGTGGCGGTACCCCTATTTTTACTTAGTATTCAAGCCGGTAGCAAAACTCGAAAAACATACGTTAAGCAGAATTCGATATAAAAAAGCCGAGTTTTTCTACTCAAAGGAAGCTCGGCTTTCCTTTAAAGCTCTCTACGAAAATTTGTAGTCCTGTTAATATCAAATAAGTATATTAAAAAAAATCGCTTGGTGCGCTAACACCAAACGATCCATGCAATAGAAGGTTCCCTTGAAGGGAACAGCAATTAAAGATTAATTTGTTCCTGTTCTTTATTGTATATCTTAATTGAATAAGGTTTTCCTTCCAATAAAGGCTTTGTTTTTTCTGAAGATAAGATGGTTTTTATATTGCGTTCCATTCTAGTTCCAAATTCTTTTGATTCAGCTGAGCTATCTGGAATGGATGTTTTAATGATTATAGTTAGTTCAGGATCTAGGGTGTACGAGATACTAGTTGCGTTATACATTTTTTTACCCATTATTTCATCGCCTATTGAAGGTACAATATAAATTGCCACGTTATCATCGTACTCGTCTTGTCGTTTTAAATTAATGGAATATCCTGTTTGGTTGTTTGAGACAAGAATCTTACGAATCATATCTTCTGTATTTTGTTTTATGTCCTTAAAGTACTCTGGTGAAGCTTTTATCTTCATATTTACCTCTTTAGACTTTGTTGAAATGCCATAAGCAACTACATTTATATTATGGTCATTTAATGTATCCATAATTTCCTTTTCAAAGGAAGCTGGTTTTTCATGAGCCTTTGCTATTTTTTGGATGTCATCTTTATCCACTTTAAATACTTTAACAGAAAAAGCATCTAACTTATCTTTTTGTAAAACATCCTTAACTATATTCGTTACGTTTTCCTTTATAGGTGAAAAATCTTCATTATTATTACTTAAAACTCCTACCTCAATGATCTTATCGGGTCTATATGTTGCACTCACATAACTTAACTTAATATTTTCAGCGTTCAGTTTACTATCTATTCTCTCTGTAATATCACTTTCAGGTTCAATGATCGAATTTAAAATGGGAATAGTAGAAACAAAGCTTGCCATTGCAGGAGAAGTGGAGAAATAACCCAAAGAGATTGTCAGAAATAATCCAGCTGCTGCCGTTCCAGTAAATATTTTTCTTCTTCTTACTCTTCTATCCCCTTTTTCAATGGCACTATTTATAGTTTCTTCAAGTTTCCTTTTCGGAACATTAATTTGTTCCATTTCTTTTTGGATCTTCTTCATAAACCGTACCCTCCTTAAGATTCATTCTTAGTTTAGTTGTTGCTCTATGTAACTGAGCTTTTATCGTCCCTTCAGGACAATTAAAATCGCGTGCAATTTCTTTTATGGATAAGTCTTTATAATATCGAAGTAGAATAAGTGTTTTGAACCGTTCCTCTAACTGATTAATGGCTTGAAGCAAATCTAGTCGTTCTTCCACCTTAGTATGATTTATATCTCCTTGAATCTCTTCGTAATCGACCGGGACCACATCATATAAGTTTTTTTTCTTCAAAAAATTTATTGAAGTGTTAATTATGATCCTCGTTAACCAGGTTGAAAAGTAACTGGGTTCTTTTAATTTTTTAATTGATTTATACGCTTTAAAAACACTCTCATGCACAACATCCAGCGCATCGTTTTCATTTTTCATATAGATATAAGCCATTCTATAGAGATGATCCTTTTCTTTTAAAACTAACTCTTGAAAGGCTATTTTATTTCCAGCCATAGCCTTTTTTACTTTGTTCAGCTCGCACATGTATAATCCACCTTTCAACTATTAGACTTTAAACATATTAGAAACGTTGCAAGAAAAACAGATATTTTTTTAATTATTTTACAGCTTAATCTTATATTGTAATATTTTAGTATATATTGGAAATAATACAAAAAATAGTGGGATGTGGGGATAATATGAAAAAAAGAATGAGTTTGGCTGCCT
>NZ_JAOPHO010000161.1:0-2172 GCF_033141925.1 Peribacillus sp. CSMR9 | reverse complement strand
AAGCCATTGAAGACCAAATTAGAAATGCAGCTTAAGATTTAACTTTTTTGTGTCCAAAATATTGACTCAAATCCAGATTTTGTAATTCATCATAATACTCCTTTATTAAAATTTAAGGATTTGTTTTGTATAGTCAGTAAAATCCTCAAGATGGTTCGTAACGATTTGCTGCAAAATGTCTATATTAACCGTCTGGTAATCATGAACGGCTATGTTTCTGAAGCCCACCATGGCCTTTAATCGTTTGACATTATTTTCGTCAATAATTAAAGCCGCATGAAGCATATCAAAAGCATCTCTGCTGGTTTGAGGCAATCCCAATTTACGTTCAGCCACAATATGCATAGCCAAGTCGATTCACGCTTCGCAGGCCCTTTGTATATTGAGTATGATGGAGTCTTGTTTAGTATAGTCCTTTAGGTTTTCTGGATTATTTTCATATACAACCTTAACCCGGTTTATGCAACGTTCTATAACACTGATTTTGTTCAATATCACATCATTCTTCATAAATGGTCCCACTTTCTCCTATTTTTTTAAGATATTTTCGCGTTCCTCGTTCAATTTAGCGTACATGCTTAGTGCAGTCATTTGGAGGTTTTTAAGAAGAGTGTCGTTCGCTGAATATATAATTGTACCGGTAGTATATATCTGGGCTTTAAATACCGTGGATGCTGTACGGATGTTGACCAAATCCACCTCAATTTTCAAAATATCTGCTAATTCCTGTGCTAGCTGAAAAACTTCATATGTAGTAAGCGATTGATTCTCACTGTAAAAAGCAATATCGATATCACTGTCTTTATGTGTGGATTTTTTTGCATATGAACCAAAGATAATAATGAAAACGGGATCAATTTTTTTTATGAGAGTATCTTGAATGGTTTGAAACATCTTTGTATACATAAGACACGCTCCCTAAATTATTATATGAAGATTATACCAAACATTCATTCCCATGTCCATTTATTCGTAAAACTGAAATTTTACGCATAAATAGATACCTTTAATCAGAAATATTAATATTGAAATAGTTAGTTAAGACCTTTCAGAGAACCTTTGACTAACGGTAGTTTAGTTCTATACAAAATAAGAGACCACAATAATGCAAGACGGGGGGAAGAATTGCTCGTGGTGATTGAAGAACAGCGAAATAAGTTTATAAAGTTCGTCCAACAAGATCTGCTCGATGAAGCAATTTCCGGGAGATTTACATTAGAGTAGGATTTTTCGAGGACCTATTGTGAGGGGTTTTTTTTGATTCAAAAAGAGCTTGCTGCAGCTAACAATACATTTAAAAACTTGAATGCTACACTTAAATATGCGGAAGAAAAAGCTGGACAAGCTGATAAATTAGTCGCTGAACTTGAAAAAGAAATTGATTCAAGAAAATGTAAATGTATTTTTATTTTTGTATCCTGTCTCACTACAACAAGATTACTTGTTGTAGTGAGACAATTTTTTGAGCACTACTAACTTCCTATAATTTATCTTATGTAAACTAGAATAAATAAAGCAACCATCTGTTCGTATTGAACCAGATGGTAGTTGCTATATAACCTCCGACAGTTAGTTAGCTGAAATGGCTGTTTTTAGCATCCCCTATTATAAATTAAGACTAACAAAATTACCAGTCCCAACTCCATTGATTAATTTTCCTCTAGGGAATTTATACCACCCTTTCCATGATATAATAGTAGCATTAATTTAAAGAGGTGTATTATGAAGTGGTTAAAAAAGAACGAAGATAAAAAGGGACAATTTATTTTTAGTGATTATATTACTGAATATGCCCTTATGTTTTTATTATTTGCTTTTGTGTCCCCTATCTTTGGCATTTTTATAGTTAAAGTGCTTAAACTAGGTGATGCCTTTGCAGACTTAGGTGTTTACGGTGACTTCTTAGGTGGCTCCACCCTCCCATTTTTAACTATAATTACAATTGCATTTGTATATAAAACATTTAAACTCCAAAAGGAACAGTTACAAACACAAAAAGAAGAAATGGAAGCAACAAGAGCTTCACTTGATGAACAGAATAAGACAGCTCAATTGCAAAGATTTGAAAATAGCTTTTTCATTCAATTAAAAGACTTGATTCTTGGCAAACCAAAAATGGACCATGGCGGATCATCCGGGTGTATTGCCATTTTTATACCGCAAGCCTCTGCA
>NZ_JAOPHO010000160.1:0-2176 GCF_033141925.1 Peribacillus sp. CSMR9 | reverse complement strand
ATACTCATATCTTACTGAGGGGCTCTATTTTTTTCAAACCTGATATTTAACGATCTACAGGAATGCTAAAGGGGCAGATTAGTTGCATAAGGCATACTCAGATTACTGCAAAGCTACCCTTTAAATAAATTGTGTCATTTACCTATGGGGAACATAACTTAAATCTAAGTACTCCCTTAAAACTAATAAAGAGTGATTGTATGTCTTGTGTTACTGGCATTCTGGAGGATTTGTGTGTTTTTATCAAATTATATAGGAGTGATAAAAATGAATGAAGAGCTTCAAAAATTAATTAACAATTTAATTCAAGTTGAGCATGTTTCAACAACACTATATCTTGCAATGTCTGCGTATATGGGTAGGTTGAACTTAACGGGCATGGCACACTGGTTACGTTTGCAATCAGATGAAGAAAGAACTCATATGCTTAAATTGATTGATTATGTTGTTGATTTGGATGGAACTGTAACACTCAATAATATTCCTGCTCAACCAAGCGACTTCGGAACACCATTAGAAACTTTTCAAAAGGTATTAGCTCATGAACAATTCGTTACAAATTCTTATCGTCAAGCCTATAATTATGTAAATCAAGTTGACCCTCAAGCTTCAGTTATTATACAAGACTTTTTAAGGGAACAAATAAACGAAGAGGCGCAGAGCCTAACAATTGTTAATCGTCTAAAACTTGCTGAAAATAATCCGTCTGCTCTTTTATTACTGGACCAAGAATTAGGGAAAAGGACAATTACTGCGACACCTGCTGCTGGTTGAAAACTAAATTAACAATGAATATAAAGGGGAGAGAGGAGAATCAATAAAAGTTACGCTACTATTGGAGTATGTTAGTTGTGCATAAAAATTTACATTATCATTCATTCGTATTAGAAAAAAATACAATTATTCAACAATTAGGAAATTTAATAACTAAAGTGACATTCTATAATTTGCCTTGAATGTTAATTACATTTCCTTACCAAGTACATATGATAATTATATAAACTGTAAAGGGTTGAGAAAAATGTATTATGTTCCTTATATCCATCCATATCAATATCAAAATCCTTATTATGTAAATGGACCAATGTATAACAATGTAAGAAATCCTCATTATTGGAGTGTTAATAATGCTAACCAATTGGGTTTTTTACAATCATCATATGGAAGAAATAATATTGAGGTAAAAGATTATGGATCAAAACCATATGTAGTGAATATCAATGAGGCTACAAAACAAAACACTACCTACCGTACCGCATTATGGACAGGAAAACATTTGCAAGTTACATTGATGAGTATTAAAGTTGGTGAAGACATTGGTTTAGAAATTCACCCTAACGTAGACCAATTTTTACGTATTGAACAAGGTCAAGGGGTTGTTCACATGGGCAATAGAAAGGATAATTTAATCTTTGTAAGAAACGTCTATGATGATTATGCAATAATGATACCTGCTGGCACATGGCATAATGTAACCAATACAGGTAATATTCCGCTAAAACTATACTCGATATATGCTCCTCCTAACCATCCATTTGGTACTGTTCATGTTACAAAAGCAGATGCATTGGCTTCGGAAGAAGGGCAACGGTTATGGCAATAGATCAACCCATTAAAAAATTATCAAACCCTTCTCTTTAACTTGGAAGGGCTTTTTTTCTGACTTTAATGAGAATATTTGTTCGTGTATGATAGCTGTAAAGGAGGGATCATTCTGATGGGGACAATTCGTGATAGAGGGCTCGTTAAATGGCAAGCAGCATTGATCATGCCGGAACATAAAGCTTTAAATAAAAAAATAGGTGAGGTTGATTATTTCATAAATAAAAAGCCTATCCTTGATGAATACCAGGTTGAAGAGTTTGAAAACAATATTCATTTTGTGATGGAATATCATTTACCAATAAGTTTTAGATTGCATAACGAGGGGAATCCCCGTGAATTGTATGGATACTGTGTTTTCATACATCCTGTCACGAAAGAGTTACGTATTCAAAAGAGAGATAGTTCCTTTGAGTATATTCTATTTGATGAGATTATTAGAGTGACTGTAGAGGATTAAAAAAAGCCCTTCTCAATGAGAGGGGCTTTTACACAATTATAAGCGGTTTAAGTTTAATAGCTTACAAATATCCTCAATTTGTTTTAGCTCGTGTTTATATTTAGGCAACATTAA
>NZ_JAOPHO010000159.1:0-2207 GCF_033141925.1 Peribacillus sp. CSMR9 | reverse complement strand
GGAAGGCATGAAAAAAAGAAGGTGCAGTATACACCTTCTCAATGTGTGATTTTGAACTATCTTACAATGCCTAACACTTGCTTAAGGGAAAGTTCATATTTGTACCATCTTCTAAATAGTTCCATACTATTACTTTAGCACATCCAAAATGAATAAGTGTCCGTTTATCGTTCGCGAATCGTTCGCGCAAGAAAAGATCCATTAAAATCCACGCATGTTTTTAGCAAGTATATCTAGAAGAAAATTCATTATAAATTACAATGGAATCATTTTCTGTTTTGCTGAAAAATATTTGTATGTAGTTTGCTATGTAATGTAGTTTTTGCAACGAAATAATTAACATTATCTACCTTAAAAAAATTCAACGATCAGTGCTACAATTATCTTGAGGTGGTAACTTTGTTTATTTCTCCAATGCTATTGCACAAAACAGAGCAACCCTTCGAGGACGATGATTTCATAACTGAGCTCAAGCTTGATGGGATTCGTTTGATACTTTCTAAGTTTGATAATCAAATAAAGTTGTATACTCGTCATAAAAATGATTAAATATACTATAATAATAAGAGGATAAAATGTTCAATATACGACCATTTATTCTCTTTTTTTTGCATATTAAAATGATTAATAGGATTTAAAAAAATATGTCTATTATGTTTAGTATATTAGGGGGCAAGTTAAGCATATGAAGGTTCAAGAAGTTCATCTGGAAAATCTCAGAAAAAGATACATACTCATAGATAATGAGGGAGTTCCTGTTCTTCCGGTGTTAAAATACCTAAAATATCTTGATACAACCGGAAAGAGTACTAATACACAAAAGACTTATTGCTACGCATTGAAACAATATTTTGTTTACTTAAATCAAAAGAATATTAAATATAGTGAAGTTAAATTAGAACACTTAGTAGAATTTATTGGATGGTTAAGAAATCCTTTTGAAAACTTAAATACTACACCCCTTTCCAAAACAAACGCTAGAAAGACAGAGAGTACAATAAATTTGACTCTTACGGTAGTTACAGGTTTTTACAACTACCTTTTCAGAAACGAAGAAATTACAAAATCGTTAGCTGATACTGTTATGCAGGAGGTTTTTAACAGAGGACAAAGACATTATAAAGATCTCCTCTACCATGTGAATAAAAATAAATCAGTACATAAGAACATCTTGAAAATCAAAAAGAAGAGGAGAAAAATTAAGACATTAACTAAAGAGGACGTAAGGGAATTAATTATAGCAACTAGTAACATTAGAGATAAGCTGCTTTTACAAACTCTATTTGAAACAGGACTAAGGATTGGAGAACTACTTTCTCTCTACCTGGAGGACTTCGTGTTTGATCACAAAAATGGTCACCGGATACGATTAGTTGATCGGGGAGAATTAGAGAATGGAGCAAGATTGAAAACAGGAGAAAGAGAAATTTATGTTTCCCAAGAATTAATGGATTTGTATGATGACTACCTATACGAAATCTTAGATGAAATGGATATTCATAAAAATTTCGTATTTGTCAAACTACGTGGAAAAAATGTAGGTCAGGGCATGAATTACCAAGATGTATCAGCTCTATTTAAACGATTAAGGAAAAAAAGCAATATCTCTGTTCATCCTCACCTATTACGGCATTCTCACGCGACTCTATACTACAAACAAACTGGTGATATTAAACAAGTTCAAGAACGTTTAGGTCACAGTAATATTCAAACAACCATGAACTTATACCTTCACCCTTCTAAAGAAGATATTCGCAATAATTGGGAAAAAGCCCAACATGCTTTTAAGATTTACAACAAGAATAATCCTGGGGGGAACCAATGAATGAGTATCAATCCTTTATTAAGCCATGATTTTGAAAGTGTACACGATTACATGAGGAATGAATTATCGTCCTATGTGGTTCGTAATATCGATGAGGATGAAAATGTGCAAAAAGTATTTGTCAATAATCCATATTTTTTAATTGAGAATTCATGGCATATTAATTTTTTTAGGACAATTTCTAATTTTAAATCTTATTTAGTAAACCCTACTTTCAATAGGAAAAAAATCTATTTTCCATTCAAAAGCGAGCTAATTAATTTAGAACTTAAATTTTTTGTGTATAGAAAAATATTTCAGGATGAATGGAGTTAGTATAGTTTCATGGACACATTTTAGTTAAGTCCTTACAATGATTTTTGAGAGGATGTGTCCGTCTTGG
>NZ_JAOPHO010000158.1:0-2262 GCF_033141925.1 Peribacillus sp. CSMR9 | reverse complement strand
CAGTTGAAGTTGAACGTTCATTGCGTGTACTTGATGGAGCTGTAGCTGTACTTGATGCCCAATCAGGTGTTGAGCCTCAAACTGAAACTGTTTGGCGCCAAGCTACAACTTATGGTGTACCGCGTGTCGTATTCGTAAATAAAATGGACAAAATCGGTGCGGATTTCCTTTACTCAGTTGGAACAATCCACGATCGTCTACAAGCTAATGCTCATCCAGTTCAGTTACCAATCGGTGCTGAAGATCAATTCTCTGCAATCATTGACCTTATTGAAATGAAAGCTCATTTCTATGCCAATGATCTAGGAACTGATATCACTGTTGGTGAAATTCCTGAAGAACATCGGGAATTAGCTGAAGAATACCGTGAAAAGTTAATTGAAGCAGTAGCAGAAGTTAATGAAGACTTAATGGAAAAATACCTTGGCGGCGAAGAAATCAGCATTGCTGAATTAAAAGCAGCTATTCGTACAGCAACCGTTAACGTTGAATTCTTCCCAGTTATCTGTGGATCAGCTTTCAAAAACAAAGGTGTTCAATTAATGCTTGATAACGTTATCGACTTCCTTCCATCTCCGTTAGATGTACCAGCTATTAAAGGTACTCTTCCTGATACAGAAGACGAAGTAGAACGCCACTCAGATGATTCTGAACCGTTCTCAGCTTTAGCGTTTAAAGTAATGACGGATCCTTACGTTGGTAAACTTACATTCTTCCGTGTGTACTCAGGTACATTAGAATCAGGTTCTTATGTAATCAACTCAACTAAAGGTAAACGTGAACGTATTGGACGTATCCTTCAAATGCACGCAAACAGCCGTGAAGAAATATCAACTGTATACGCAGGAGATATTGCTGCAGCTGTAGGATTGAAAGATACTACAACTGGTGATACTCTATGTGACGACAAGAACCAAGTTATTCTTGAGTCTATGGTATTCCCAGAGCCAGTTATTTCACTTTCAGTTGAACCAAAATCCAAAGCAGACCAAGACAAAATGGGCCAAGCTTTACAAAAGCTACAAGATGAAGATCCAACATTCCGTGCGCATACTGACCAAGAAACTGGTCAAACGATTATCGCTGGTATGGGTGAACTTCACTTGGACATCCTTGTTGACCGTATGCGTCGTGAATTTAAAGTGGAAGCAAACGTTGGTGCTCCTCAAGTAGCATACCGTGAAACTTTCCGTGGTTCAGCTAAGGTTGAAGGTAAATTCGTTCGCCAATCAGGTGGTCGTGGACAATTCGGACACGTATGGATCGAATTTGGTCCAAACGAAGAAGGTAAAGGATTCGAATTTGAAAATGCTATCGTCGGTGGTGTAGTACCACGTGAATATATCCCTGCTGTACAAGCTGGATTAGTTGATTCACTTGACCGTGGTGTACTTGCTGGTTACCCGCTAGTCGACATCAAAGCAAAATTATTTGACGGTTCTTACCATGACGTTGACTCCAACGAAATGGCATTTAAAATTGCTGCATCAATGGCACTTAAAAATGCTGCTTCTAAATGTAAACCGGTTATCCTTGAGCCAATCATGAAAGTAGAAGTAGTTATTCCTGAAGATTATCTAGGCGACATCATGGGAGATATCACATCCCGCCGTGGTCGTGTAGAAGGTATGGAAGCTCGCGGTAACACGCAAATGGTTAAAGCGATGGTTCCACTATCTGAAATGTTCGGATATGCTACGTCTCTACGTTCTAACACACAAGGACGCGGAACATTCTCTATGCACTTCGATCATTATGAAGAAGTACCTAAGAGCATTTCTGAAGAAATCATCAAAAAAAATAAAGGTGAATAATTGATTTTCATCTCTTATTAAAGTATAACTATCTTATGTAAGCTGTGATGGAAGAATTAGTCTTCTTTCACAGCCCTATATACTTAATCTTTTATTTATAATTTTAAGGAGGAATTCCTAATGGGAAAAGCTAAATTTGATCGTTCAAAACCGCACGTTAACGTTGGAACAATTGGTCACGTTGACCATGGTAAAACAACTCTAACTGCTGCAATCACAACTGTACTTGCTAAAACTGGTGGAGCAGAAGCTCGCGCTTATGACCAAATCGATGGTGCTCCAGAAGAAAGAGAACGTGGTATCACAATCTCTACTGCACACGTTGAGTACGAAACAGCTACTCGTCACTACGCACACGTTGACTGCCCAGGACATGCTGACTATGTTAAAAACATGATCACTGGTGCTGCACAAATGGATGGCGGAATCCTAGTAGTATCTGCTGCTG
>NZ_JAOPHO010000157.1:0-2304 GCF_033141925.1 Peribacillus sp. CSMR9 | reverse complement strand
AATATAGTTTCAAAAAGTGGAAAGGGGCTGTGGCAAATGGAAAATCAATTATTAACAAATGATTGGTGGCCTCTATTTCGAAATCCTATTATGTTGGAGTAATTTTTAATCTTCACTATCTAGGATACGGAGAATGGTATTCATGGCTTCAGTATTATCTCCTTTACGTAATTTATCAATAAAGTCCATGTAGAGAAGTTCAATGACTCGTTCAATGGTATAGCCATGGTTTGGGTGGTGTTCTTCCAAATCAGCAAGCAAGACTTCACCACGCAGGGCATATTTTCTTCTCATTCTTATATCTAGAATTTCTAATTCTTGATGTTGATCTTTATGAATGAGTTTAAAAATGGAATCCGTCTGTTTTTCCAATACCGCATCTTTACCAGATTCCCGTTCCAGAGTAGTAAGCATTTTAAACATCTTCTTTGGATCGGGATTCTTTTTTGCAAAGTATAGAAAATCTTCATATAGAAGCTTCATTAAATCGTTTTGTGAAAAGGGCATTTCTGATAAGTCTTGAATATCTTCACAGAATATTTCTGCTCTTAAATAACTGTTTAGGGGAACATGTATGGATAATAAGATCACGGATGTTTTATTCATTTTATGAATCATTTTACCGATAAAGTTATTTGACCTTATTAGGGATAGTTCTTCATCTATGAGATTCGCTTGGCTATATTTCCCCATCTGTTATGCCCCCTAGTTGTTTCTTCTTATAAGCCTCTATAAAAATCCGGTGAGCTGCCTTCCTTATACTGCATTTCCATTCGGCTGCATGTTCTCCTATCTTTTGATAAATCTCATGATCCACCTTGCAATGGACGGTAGAAGGGAAGTCGGAATAGGTGACGTCAGGATAAATGAAAAGATTTTCAAGTCCAAATAAAAGTAATTCCGTTCCTATTGTAGTTTTAGATCCTTTCCATTGTTTTCTGGATTCACGTAAAATGATTGTCTCCATGAGATCTGTAACAGGAATTTTTATGTCATGAAGCTTATCAGACCGGACCTTTCTTTTTTGAGGTACCTGGTCTCTTTTTTTTGGATTGGAAAGGACCGGGTTTATATGCTTATCTCTTCTCATTCACTTTCTCCCCTCTCAAATGGCTTTTATCTTTGGGATGGTTGGTTAGTTGGTCATTCCGTTACTCCTATAGTTAATTGGAGGGAGGTATATTTTTGATGGATGGTGGCAAGGCTCTTGATATGTGAGGTGATATAGATGAGTTGTAAAGATGGAATATCAAAAGAAGTGGCTCAGGCCTTAGCCAATAAGGCAGCAGCTTCCCATTCTATTAAGAGTACCGAAAGAAAAACTAAATAATCAGCCAATAACGAGGTTAATGCCACCTTGTTCAATGATTTTGACCTGGGGCGTATCTTCTTTTTTAATATAGCTTTGTTCTTGCCAACATTTCTCTTCGTCTATCCTCCATGCTGGGCAGGGGAGAGGGACGTCAACCTTCTGATATTTT
Organism: Peribacillus sp. CSMR9; assembly: GCF_033141925.1. NCBI lineage: Bacteria > Bacillati > Bacillota > Bacilli > Caryophanales > Bacillaceae > Peribacillus > Peribacillus sp. CSMR9. The sequence continues at coordinate 823 of NZ_JAOPHO010000157.1, read as the reverse complement.
TTAAGAATATCGTTATATTCTTTTGAATGGGCGGCTATAAATAAGGCAAGACGGAAAATTTGGTTGCGATCTAATGAAGTGGCATTATTAACTTCATTTACATAGTCCTGATAAATGGATGGATATCTTACAGTAGGTCGGTATGTCATTTTGAATTACCCCCTTTATAAAAGGTATGACGTCAGTTAGTTAAAATGCTTAGTTCTAACACAAAAAATCAGTATAATTCATTTGTTCGTATGTTTAAATCAAGCGCTAAACATTATTCAGTGCTTAACTTTTTTGACTTTATATTTCTTCTTAAACAAAAAAAGATTAGCTCATTGCTAATCTTTTTTGTTCTTAATAATAAATTCTCCTAATTTCTGCAATAAATGTAATGTGTAAATAATCATTAAGGCTCTGGCTACTACAAAACCATCTATAGCTAAGTCATATCCACCTCGTAATAAGGCTACGTCCGAAAACCAAAAATAAATTGATATTGCAAGAGGTATTAAGAGAAAAATCAAAGCTAGTTGAGTTTTTTTATCCATAAGATCCCGCCTTATTTACATTTGGTTAGGTTAGTACGTCCACATCGCCAATATTGTTTGTCCCTGCTGGTTTATGTATTTTACAAATAATAGCATTCTTTCTGGAAAGAAAAAACTAAAAAGTGGAAATTATTCAATACTTCATCTTTATTTAGAATAATTTGTAATCTCTTTGCGAATAAAAAGCCACGCCATAACGGCATGACTCTACGGAAACACCAAGGATGACTGGAGATTTTTCTTGTTCTGCAGCAGCTAAAATGGCTTGAGTCCATTCCAAGTTATTG
>NZ_JAOPHO010000156.1:0-2340 GCF_033141925.1 Peribacillus sp. CSMR9 | reverse complement strand
GCTAACCACTACTACTGCCTTCATGGTTCGGGACTTTCACCCTATAGATTGCACCCATGCCGGGCGCACGAAAAAGGTTGCCGCAGCAACCTCCCTTATTGAAGTAAAGCACCCTATTAAGGTCAATCGTTTTAAAAATAAACGACATAAGAAAGAGAAATTGCCTCGAAATCTAGAGAGTTGGTTACTTTTTCTTTAGAGGCTGGTAAAATTTACTTAATTAAAGAAAAGGAGGTAATCACTTGAAACGAAATTGATTTATTACCTTCTTAGCCGTTCATACGGTTTACTAATTTCCTCTTCCAAATGTTTCCTTAGCTACTTCTAATGCTGATGCGGATCGCGGCCATCCAACGTAAAAACTTAAATGAGTAATAGTCTCTATAAGTTCCTCCTCTGTTAGACCGTTTTGTTTCGCAAGTTCTAAATGATATGGAAGCTGATTTAGGCTTTCTCCAGTTACTAGCGATGTAACAGTAATTAGGCTTCGGTCTCTTAAATTTAAATTATCTCGTCTCCATAAATCTCCGAAAAGTATGTCTTCAGAGTATCTAACAAAATCTGGTGCAAAATGTCCTAATGAATTTCTTACAGTAGGAGTAATGGGTTTGTTCATATCTCCTGCTCCTCTCGATTATTAAGTATGATATTAAAACACTAAATCATTTGAGCAATTCCGTCTCCAAATGACCAGTTTTCAAGATTTGTTTCCGATAGAATTATAAATACATTTTCTTTAACTACACTACAATTATTGTGCAATTTGTTAGCAATACTCTTATACAGTAATTCTTTTTGCTGTTTAGACCTGCCTGGACCGCATGTGATTAAGATGTAAAGAAGTTGGTTTGTTCTTTTACTACTAAGAAGATAATTCGGATCAAAATAAAACTCATCCACCTTATGCGACTGGAAAATTTGAAAATAATCCTTTTTGGGTACGTGAAATTCTTCAATAAGTGCAGCCATAACATTTCTACTGATTAGCTGTAAATCTTTGTGATTATATTCATTTTCCAAATAACTAATTTGAACGAATGGCATTTTTCCCCTCCTTTTGATAACAAGTTAATTTTACCTCCACTAATGTTATTTGTATAATTGAAATAATCGAATGAAAAATTCATAAAAACGAATGGAGATTACTGGATATGGATTTAAAAGAAGTTAAGACATTCCAAGCAATTTTAAGGGAAGGGACATTTTCAAAAGCAGCTCAAAAATTAAACTATGCACAATCAACTATAACGAGCCATATACAAAAACTAGAAAATGAAATTGGATTTAAGTTATTCGAAAGAGGATGGGAAGCAAAGTTAACAGATTCCGGAGAAATTTTCGCTAAGGAGATTCTTTCTCTGATTAAACATTGGGATTTTGTTTTAGAGCAATCAAAAGCAATAGAAAAAGAAGAAGTTGGCACAATAAATATCGGGGTAATTGAAACAGCAGCAACAGTTTTGCCATCTACTATAAGCCAGTTTCGGGAAATAAAACCAAATGTGACTTGTAATATTACTGTAGGAAATACAGACACTCTAATAAATCTTTTAGATAGTGGTATGATCGACTTTGCAATAGGTGGAAAACCGTACAAAGAAAATGGATATTCCTTCATCCATTTATATGAAGAAGAAATATCCGTAATATTTTCCAAAAAATATTATCAAGATCCTATTACCATCCAATCGCTGCATGATATAACTGAATACCCTGTTTTCATTGGTGGTGAAAATTGTTTATACTATACAAAGTTTGAAGAAGAGCTGTCACATTTAGATTCGAAACCCTTTTATTACACAGTTAGTCAGATACTATCCATACCTTTATATATTCATAACTTTCCTTCCATTGGTGTAGTCTTATCATCTTCAAAGCTTTCTGATAATATTATTAAAGTACCCTTAGAATTGAAGAACCCTTTCATTCCTATTGGGATAATACAAAAGAAGGATAATAAGTACCTTTCTAATATAAAGAAGTTATTCCTAGACTTAATAAGAGATTCATTTGTTAGGGAATAGAATATATATAATGGGCTAACGTGTGCTTTGTTGAGTAAGACAAATAAAATCGATTCCTTATAAATAGAAGGAATCGGCTTTTTAGGTTAGAATTTGCTTAGCGTACAAAATTCCCGAGATGTTGGCAGTACCCCTCAAAGAAATCGAACCAACATCGTTAGTGGATTAACCGTTATTTTTACTTCAATAATTTCTATAATTGTATCTGCAATAAATCCTGTTATCGTAGGATTCATAACCCTTAATGAACTCCCTCAGTTTAATAGATAATGCTCACGAATACTCGCTTATTCGCAGGATTTCAAACCACATGGTA
>NZ_JAOPHO010000155.1:0-2344 GCF_033141925.1 Peribacillus sp. CSMR9 | reverse complement strand
TCAGCAAGACAAATTTTACATTGAAGAAATTCCTACCTCTATTTTATCCAAGGCAAATAAAAGGTTTGAAATTCCAAATAATGAGGAAGTAATTGCTTTTCAATGTCCTTTTTTATCGGTAAATCAGAATGGATAAGGAAATATAATCACAATATAACTCGATTTGGCGGTTATTTCACAATTATTATGGGGGTTGTCTTGTTTTTTGATTGGATTTACTAATATCACATCTTTTCTTGTAAAGTATTTGGAGGTTTTACGGGTTATTAATGCCTAATGAATAACAGATGCGGGCCTTAATCTTAATGAACTAACGGGTGCTTGTTTATAATGTACTAGATTTTGTATCTCAAATAGTTAGAGAGTGAATTGGTGCGGTTTTTCATCGTACAGTAGAGAAATATCATCCTATAATTAATCTACAAAGGTGGTTTTTTTTGACAAAACTAATTATTTTTGTATATCTAACTCCAACTCTTATCGGACTCTTTTTTGCTGGACCTTTGTCACCATTAGTAGGACTTGCAATAGGGTTTCCTATCCATCTTTTAATACTACTTTCAAACATATCCAAAACTCTAGATGAGATAGCCAAAAAGCTTTATGAATAAAAAGATATTACTTAGTCTGTGTCAACTCAACAATAAGTTTTAATGAACTAACGAATAAGGGGGCGGCGGGGCTTGACGTCACGTCAACGAAAATAATCATAATAACAACAGGCGTAAATTCATCCTCTTGTTATTTAACTGATTACATGTTGATCTTCCAATATACGTATGATATGTTTTAACAAATTTTGGTAGGGGGAATGTTTCTTGAAAAAGGGGTACAGCCAGCATTTCGGAAATTTTGTACGCTAAGCAAAATTCGACATTAAAATAGCCAAATACCCGTACGTTAAGGAATTTGGCTTTATGTGTTATAGGTATAGGTTAATTTTTATTTAATGGTCTTAAAGAATTTGTGGGTAATCGATGCGAATCAAATTTATATTCTCCAAGAAAATTAATATGCTCCCATCCTAACGGTGAAATGTGTGGGAGTAATTCTTCCTTTAGACTATCCCTTTTCTTAAATTCCTTTGTCACTTCACTCAAATACACAGTATTCCATACGCTTATTGCATTGATTAATATATTTAATGCACTAGCTCTTTGTAGTTGATCTTGTATGCCTCGTTCTCTGAATTCACCTCGTTTACCAAAAAATAAAGCTCTAGCCAATCCATTCATGGCTTCTCCTTTATTTAGTCCACGATGTATCCTTCTTCTTAATGTTTCATTCGTAATATAGTCAAGAATAAAGATTGTTTTTTCAATTCTTCCAATCTCCCGAAGAGCTGTAGCTATTTTATTTTGTCTTGCATACGAACCTAATTTCCCCATGATCAATGATCCAGAAACTCTTCCTTCTCGAATTGAATGTGCCAGTCTTAATACATCATCAAAATTCTCTTTAATAACGTCTGTATTAATCTTACCTCGAAGTATGCCTTTTATATTTGGAAAATCATTAGAAGAAGAAATGGTATATAATTTAGCGTCGCTTATATCTCTTAGTCTTGGTGCAAAACGAAACCCTAACAAATGACTCAATCCGAAAACTTGATCCGTGTAACCGGCTGTATCAGTGTAATGCTCTTCAATTGAAAGGTCAGATTCATGATGTAATAATCCATCTATCACATGTACGGCATCCCTTGCATTTGTATTAATAACTTTTGCATAAAAGGAAGAAAACTGATCACTTGTAAAACGATAAATGGTCGTACCTTTCCCAGTTCCGTAATGCGGATTTGAATCTGCATGTAACGATGATACACCGACAGGAACACGCATACCATCGGAAGATGATGTTGTCCCATCTCCCCAATATGAAGTTAATGATATACGGTGCTGATAATTTACCAGTGTAGCTTGAGCGCGAGTCATCGCATCTTCATGTAATCTCCATTGCATAACATTGGCCATCTGGCGATATGAAATATCAGGAGTTGCTTCGGCCATTTTAGTTAATCCAATATTTGTCCCCATCGCCATTAACGAAGCCATCACAATAGACTTTTCCTCACCTTTGGGTGGTTGATTTGAAGAAGCGTGAACAAATGATTCTTCAAATCCAGTCCATTCAGCTACCTCCATTAATAAATCAGTGAGTTTAACTCTTGGAAGCATATTATAAAGCGATAAGCTGAAATTTCTAGCTTCTTCAGGAGTATCGGCTTGAAGTCTCTCAACATGTATCTTTTGTTTTTCAATGTTGATACTTTCAACTTTATCAATATTTTTGGAAATCCATTGAAGTTTAGTATTTAAAGTTTCATATCTTTCCTGTATATACT
>NZ_JAOPHO010000154.1:0-2478 GCF_033141925.1 Peribacillus sp. CSMR9 | reverse complement strand
TTGGACTCTATACTCATATCTTACTGAGGGGCTCTATTTTTTTCAAACCTGATATTTAACGATCTACAGGAATGCTATCCTGCCCCGATAGTTCCATAAGGGGTACCACCACATGCCCATCAAGCTAACAACGTAAATTACTATATATGAAATGATCCTTGTTTCAAAACTAGCGAGTGATGGAATAGTAGGCATGCCAAAGAAGCCTATTAAAACGCGATTTTTTCGCTAGGCAGCTTGTCTATGCTTCACCGTCGTTTCATACACGACCCCTAGAATATCAAATACGGTCATCTTCTTATACCGATGACATTTACGACCATTCTTTTTGAGCAGCTGATAAAGGCGATGCAGAATGTTCAAAAGTTCTTCTGTGCCAACTGCCATCGCTTGAAACAGTAACGGGAAGTAATCTTTAATCATATAAATTGCTTTGTATTCACTCAGCTCCTGCTTTTTCTTTTCAAGCAGAAGCTGTCGTATTTGAAACATCGTAGAAGAACAGAGGAGAATGCCGATGAGTTGGCCATATAAATGGCACTCTAGGCGTTCTTTTTTGATTGTTTTGCATTCATCGATTTCAAAAAATGACTTCCATGTTTTAAATAAAATCTCAATCTGCCAACGCAGGGAATAGAGGGAATGGACATAATCAGTGGGGACTTCTTCTGGAGATGTGTTCGTAATATAGATGTTCATGCCCATCAATTGCTTACTTTTAACCTTCATGACTATACCTTTCTTCTTTTCTCGTATCGCTTGGTTTTTAAGGCGTGTTTGCGTTTGATCATCTGTTAAACGATGGGATAATAACACGTGCTGGAAGCTTCTGATTTTGTCCAATGTATGCCTCCAATATTTCCAGCGTTTAACCGGGGGTTAGACTGGACATCATTTGTGTCATATCAACCTGGATGTATTCTGTTTGTTTTTTTAAGGTGCCATTATTGAAGAATTCTGGGGCGGGATTCTTTATATAAATACGTGTATTTAACTTCAAACGCGAAATATAGTAAGCATCTTTATCATGAATGGCTTGTAAGTCTCCTAAATCAAAGTAACCAAGATCGCGCAAACATAAATCACCCGTCTCTACAGTTTCAAGGCAGGTAGTACCGTATGTTTTATCATTGTTCTTTCCTGGTCCTAGCTGTACGTTTAAAAATTGGCCACTTAATAAATCGTATTCCAATTGGATTTTCACCCCTGCAGTATTACTACTCCCTCCAGATCCTTGATAATTTGTAGCGAAGGCATCAGGTATCTGAAATACAGTCGCATCTAAAATCCGAATACGTTTGAAAGCAGAAATCAGGTCTGAAGAAAGTGAATGATTTAAACAGAGTTTTTGTTTTAGGAGCGAGGTAAAGACTTCTCGGAGAAATGCGACAGCTGCTGGATTAAAGCGTTGATTCAGCCCTTCTGGGCTTATTAGTACCCCAGTGGAAGCTTCTAACCGACTGCACAATTGTGTAAGGGATGTGCTAGCGATTTCCTGACTGAGCCATACGCACAGGGCGATGAGTTCATCGGCTTGATACTTACTAGATCGCTGCACAAAGCCCACTTGTTTGGCGATTTCTTTTAGTACTAATGGAGATAAAGATCTTTGTAATTCTTGTGCAAAAAATTTCAGTTCACTGAAGATGATAGGATTCAACAAAAACACCATCCTTTCTCGTAAACTTATGATAAATCAATAAAATCATTTTGAAAAAAGATTGATCAAAATAGATTCTTCTTCAATAGATTTCATTTTTTTTATAAAAAAGTTTGATCATTTTCTGCCTATGTTATTTAATACTTTAGTCAAACACACTACAAAAAGTCCAGGCTATTTAAAATTAGGATGACTCCAACAATACACATTATCCACGAAAGAGCCGATCCTGTATTATTAGAGATTTTCACCCGAAGCTTCTCAAGGGGTTTTTGCATCCACCGATCAAATAGGAGATATATGAAAAACAGCAAGAGGGGAGGCAACACCATGATAAAATTGTATCCAGCTAAAATAGAAGACCATTCCATCCATGATAGATTAGAAGTAGTCATTATGCCGATTGCTGCAAAATAAGGAAATGCTGTTCCTACTTCAACTAATGAAGTAGTGAATCCCCAGAGCAACCATTGAAAGAATGCTTTTTGAACTTGGCGTAGGTAGGTCTGATTTTTTCTTTGTTGGGACATAAAAACTTGCGATGAACAATATCGCTCCAATAATAAAGACTGTCCAACTTACGATTCGATTTTGAAATATCCCAGAAATAATCTCAAGCAAAAAACCTAATCCTAACATGAGTAAAACTCCAACAGCAAAATAAAATCCTGCTACCGTCAATAAATAAACCAATAAACATTTGGTAAGTTTCTCTTTATCTGCTAAAAGTAGATACACTGTTACCCCTAATGTAGCAGGGCTTAGCATATCCAATAAAGCCAAACCCCCTATCAGGAGGAGTAGTTCTGTACTCATCA
>NZ_JAOPHO010000153.1:0-2479 GCF_033141925.1 Peribacillus sp. CSMR9 | reverse complement strand
TTAATCATGACTCTAAATGATGATTACTAAAACATAAATTATGAGTTTTATAAGGATTTCGAAAAATAGGCGAAACCATTAAGTTGGTAAAAGTGTGAATATTAACATCAATAGTGATTGGATGAGAAATCGATGAATCAACAAGGAAAATTAATAATCACAGGGGCTAATGGGTTTACGGGTAGGCATGCATGCGCACACTTCCTGAAATCAGGATTTGATATTACGGCGGTTTCAAGAAAAAAGCTGAATATTGAAGGTAAGATACATGCAGAAAGTTGTGATCTGACAAATGGAAACGATGTAAACAACCTCATCAAAAGGACCAAACCTCAGTACCTTCTCCATTTAGCTGGACAAAACCACGTTGGGGAATCATGGTTGGAACCCGTTTCAACTTTGGAGGCAAACACCATGTCCACTGCATATTTAATCGATGCCATTCGTAAACAAAGTCCAGCTTGTAAAATCGTGATAGTCGGCTCAGCTCTTCAAATTGATCCCATTTCCATTTCCTCTATTCCCCATCCTTATAGTTTAAGTAAAACACTTCAAGTACTTATAGCAAAATCATGGGCCGTTTTATATAACATGGATATCATCATTGCAAAACCATCCAATCTAATTGGACCCGGACTATCCAATGGGGTTTGTTCCATTTTCGCAAAAAAAATTGCAGAGATGGAAAAGATGGGAACGGAAAAGGTCCTTGAGGTCGATAATCCGAATGTTCAACGTGATTTCCTGGATGTAAGAGATGCAGTGAGAGCTTATGACCTTCTTTTGAGAAGGGGACAGTCTGGAGAAACATACGATGTTGCTTCAGGTACTAATCGTTCTTTAGAAGACATCATTGAAGGCTATAGGGCGGTAACAACAGGTGAAATTAAGGTGAATTCCCAACGAAATGATTTAATCGAAAATAAAATGGCAATCAATCCTATTAAGCTCGTGAATTTGGGGTGGAAGCCAAGTATCCCACTTGAATCATCTTTAATGGACATTCTTTCCTTTCATCGCGAATTAAAGGAAAAGTGCTGAAATTAAATGGAAGCAGTTAGAAAAATACTTTATGTAAAATGTTTCTCAGGAGGGAAGGCAATGGAGCCGAAAGTATCAATCATTATTCCATTTTATAATTGCCCCTATATAGATCAAGCCATTCAAAGTGCGCTTGATCAAACCTATAAGAATTTAGAGGTTATTGTCGTAGATGATGGTTCGACAATTTTCACTGAAAAAATCGAGCCGTTCTTGGAGAAGATCCGTTACTTAAGAAAAGAGAACGGGGGAACTGCGACAGCTTTGAATCATGGGATACGTGCTGCTACGGGAGAATATGTCGCTTGGTTAAGCTCGGATGATTATTTCTTGTCAGAAAAGGTGTCTTTGCAGATTTCGTTTATGCTCGAACATAACGCAGATGTGAGTTTTACGAATTTTGATTGTATTGATAAAAATGATGATGTCACTCTTCCTTGGACCGGAGAACGCTTTTCCGATATTGAAAACGGGGTGTACCATGCTTTTTTACTTCGTAATGCCGTGAATGGCTGTACAGTGGTTTTGAAGAAAGATGTATTCGATGTGGTTGGTTATTTCAATCCATATCATCGTTATACACATGATTATGAAATGTGGCTTCGTATATTGGTAAATGGTTTTAAAATGTATTATTTGGATGAAGTCTTAACAAAGTTCAGGATACATGAAGAATCGGGTACAAGCAGATTCCAACCTGAAATGTTAAAAGACATTATCACGATTGAAAGCCATTACCGGCCGATTCTTAAAAAAAATTTAAAGAATTTATAAGCAGACTTTTTTTATAACAAGAAATGGAGGAAATCATTATGTCTGAAGAACTTCTCGATATATTTATGCATGTCCCCAAAACAGGGGGAACGACCTTAAGTGAAATCTTGAGAAAACAATATGAAGTTAATGAAATATTCGATCATGATTCTTACGAATATAAGATTAAAAATGTTGATCAATTAGAGGAAGAGGAAAAGAAAAAAATCAAAGCTGTAGCGGGGCATTACTATTATGGAATACATCAGCATTTTTCAAAACCCTCCAATTACTTTACGATGTTACGTGATCCAGTAGACCGTGTTATATCCTTATATTTCTTTTTGAAAAACCAACCAGGATATGAGAGAGTTAGAGACATGACCCTAGAGGAATTTGTATTAAAGGATCCTGAAGCCCAAAATTTACAAACCATGTTAGTAAGTGGTGATCCGGATTATCCTGATATTAAAAAAGCCAAAGAAAACCTAATGACATTTTCAGTGGTTGGTATCACTGAGATGTTCAATGAAACACTTTTTTGCCTAAAAAAGGAATATGCATGGGGAGATATCCATTACACTAGAAAAAATATTACAAAAAATCGTTTGACAAAAGAGGAAGTGCCATCGGATATAATAAATTTGATTAAAAAATATAACGCAATGGATATGGAACTCTATAA
>NZ_JAOPHO010000152.1:0-2504 GCF_033141925.1 Peribacillus sp. CSMR9 | reverse complement strand
TACTTTGTAAAATGCTCTAAAGCAAATAGTTGTGACATTGATAATTTCATGAACAGATGAGTCTCTCCTTTTATTAAATTGATCCTAATTAATTCAATGAAAAGTTTGTTTTTCCCTTCTTATTCAACTAATCTGCCCCGTTAGTGCCATAAGAAAAAGGCTGCCTCAGCAACCTTCCTTATTGAAGTAAAACACTCGTTAGTTCCATATAAAACATTACGAACCACTTATAAAAAATACTACGAACCATATAAAAGCAATACCAAAATCTAATAACATCTGCCTCTTATTTTCCTTTTTTAAAAAACTTTCAAATCCATCTATTATTGAATCAATTCCTAATAAAGGAATTATATATTTAATGTAATTAAAATTAAAATCATTAATTATAACTAATATTAAAGTTAAGTCCATTAATATCCTCATTTATTACATTAATGCTGGCCGTCTATATTAGAGCAAGAGATGACTCTTCCACAAATTCTGTTTATTCTCTTGCTCCAGCTTATATAGATCTTGATGATTTCTCTCAAAAGAATGCAAGACTTGCTTCTCTTTCTCTCCTCAACCACCAACAAAGAATGATACGGAGTCTTACTCGGAATATTTGAATGCCCTTCATGGATATGATCGAAGAAACAAGTATATCGAAGGACTTCATGTAACAATAATAATACAATAAGAAACAATATGATTTTATTGTAAAACGATAAACAATATGATAAAATCATGTTGTCATTAAATAAGCGAGGTATTTTAAATGAATGTTAAACGAGGTTCAACCACTTTCTTAAAGGTAATTATTTTCCTGGTTGGAATTGCAGTTCTTGCATTGTGCATATTTTTGGTGCCTAAGATCGGGAATTTTGCTGGGGAATTGTATCCAGATATTGCTTATATGAAATCTCTCGTTTTAATCGATATGTACGTGGCAGCGATCCCTTTTTATTTCGCTCTTTATCAAGCTTTTAAACTTTTAAGCTATATTGATAAGAACCAAGCGTTCTCGGAATTATCGGTAAAGGCTTTAAAGAATATAAAACACTGTGCCATCACGATCAGTATCTTGTACCTATTAGGTATGCCACTCTACTATCTCATGGCGAAAAGAGTTGACCCTCCAAGTTTCATACCAATCGGATTGGTCATTATTTTCGCCTCAATGGTGATCGCCGTTTTTGCTGCTGTTCTCCAAAGACTTTTACAAGAAGCTATTAATATAAAATCAGACAATGATTTAACGATCTGAGGTGAATATCATGGCGATTATCATCAATATTGATGTGATGTTGGCAAAAAGGAAAATGAGCGTAACAGTACTTTCGGAGAGGGTTGGAATTACTATGGCAAATCTCTCCATTCTGAAAAATGGAAAAGCAAAAGCGGTTCGTTTTTCAACATTAGAAGCGATATGTAAGACTTTGGATTGTCAGCCAGGTGATATTTTGGAGTACAAGGGCGACGAAGACACTCAATAAAAACAGACAACAACTTTCTTCAACCAACGGGATTAGATAGCGAAATTAAGATGAAGGGATAGCCATCCGTTATATTTAGGTTAGTTAAGTGAAACAGTTGACAGTAAAAGGACCTCACATTTTAGATATGTCTAATATGTGAGGTCTTATTTATTATTATCATATTAGGCTATGTTAAAAGGTAAAGGTTAATTTTTTTGATGAACTGAATGGGCAGGTTAGTTGAAGAATTAATATGGTTTTTTATGGTAAAATAAACTTAAATTATTTTCATTAAGGGGTCTACTTGCAATAAAATTAGATGATAAAAAGAAAAAGGTACAAATGAAATACAGAGAGGAAATAGGGGATAAGAAAGAAGTTGGAAATCACAGTGAAAAAATGCTTGTTATTATTACTACAATTATTATTATTCTAGTGGCATACTGGGCAAACTCCGTTCTTTTTAAAGTATTTTAACTGTTTATTTTTGCTGATTCTGGTGACATACTGAGGACGATTTAGTTCAACCTGAAATCCCTAGATAAATTAGGAGTTGTTTATATGTTTGATGTTGCATTGTTATTTATTATAGCTTTTGCTGGAGGAATTATTGCTATTATAGGTTTCTTCGTTATATTAGCTCGAAGGATTTCAGTACCGAAGAAAGCACTTCAACAAAGAATAGGTAATCTCGAAGAAGAGGTTTGGAAATTAAAAAATCAAAAATAATAAATTAGCTTCTAACAGGTGCTTTCCTTTAATAAGGAAGGTTGCTGAGGCAGCCTTTTTCTTATGGCACTAACGGGGCAGGATAGTTGAAGAGTCGCTGTTTGATCTTTATTCATCAATTGGGCCATTTTGTGGAAGATCACTTAATAAGGATTTATGTAAATGTTTCATCATAATACAGTTGTTTAATTCACATAAAAAAATAATAAAAGAACCATTGGTAATAATGATTCTTTTATTATTTCATATGAAACTTTAATTAAGATTCAACAATTTTAAATAAATTTCTGTCATTATTTGTCCCACTATTTGCAA
>NZ_JAOPHO010000151.1:0-2609 GCF_033141925.1 Peribacillus sp. CSMR9 | reverse complement strand
ACTGAACCGCCGTATACCGAACGGTACGTACGGTGGTGTGAGAGGTCGGAGGCTAGGCGCCTCCTCCTACTCGATTGTCTTTCATTTCATAGTACACGATCAACAGATTTAGTAGAGGTAGGTTGATTATTCTGTTTTCTCATGTTTGACAAAAAGACTCCACCCAACGTTATAAGTCCACCAATTATTGCATAAGAAGTGGGAAGTTCCCCAAGCCAGATCCATGCTATATAACAAGAGATAACAGGGGTTAAATAAAGAGAACTTGTTGCTTCTGATGATCCTGTTCGTGAGGTAATATACGCTAGAGTAAAGTAAGGAATTACGGTTGGGAAAATTCCTAGATAAATAACCACTAGTGTTATATCTATGGGAGCATGAATAATCGCCTCTCCAAGACCTGGAGAAAATATCATCATGAAAATAGTACCTGACCAAATCGTGTACATTGTAAAAGTAACAAAACCATATTTTTTTAGATAAGCATTCTGAAAAACAAAGTAAATACTTTCTGAAAGGGATGCAACTAAAACTAGGATAATTCCGATATTCAAAGAAAAATTTTCAGTTGACCCACCTAAAAAAATAAATGCCACGCCAAAAAATCCAATTAATGAGCCTACCCATCCCCAAAGTCCAAACTTCTCACGGAAAAAGAGTAGAGCCAACAAAGCTGTGAATATAGGTGTTGTTGAAACTAATAAACTAGCAACCCCAGCGCTAATCGTTTGTTCCCCATAATTTAGTGCCATTTGATAAACTGAAAATCCTAAAAAACCAAGTAATAAAATTATTGGTACATCTTTTACTTCTGGTAAACGGATTCCTTGAATAGCCGCAACAAGAATTAATGTTAATGAACCAATTAATAATCGTAAAAGGGACAGATGTTCAGGTGAATAAGCAGTCAGTGCAGCTCTTATTCCAGGGAATGCTGATGCCCATAGAATAATTGTAATCAAATGAGCAAAAGTAAGTTTTAAATCTAAAGATTTTATCATAAATACACCTCATCCCTATGTTTTATTCCAACCAGTAATATCTGATAGTTCTCATCTTAATATGTCTTTGGTAAAATGTCCCCAACAGGTTAAATAAAAAAAAAACCAACCAATTTGAGATTGATTGGAAAAAAGGAGTACATATGAAAAAGCCAAAATACCAATTGATTGTTGATTTCATAAAAGACAAAATCTTCAAGAGTGAGTGGGAAATTGGTAGTCGGATACCAAGTCAACGTCATTTAGCAAAAATGTTTGATGTCAATCGAAGTACAGTCATAACAGCACTAGAAGAACTAATGGCAGACGGACTGATAGAAGGTAAAGCAGGAAAGGGGACCGTTGTCACCAATAATACTTGGACTTTGATGGGAAACCGATCCTCAACCAATTGGAATGAAAATGTCACTTTAGGTATTCATAAACCAAGTGTTTCAATGGTACGGGAAATCAATGAAGCTGAATCTAATAATAATCTGATTCAATTAAGTAAAGGAGAATTATCACCAGAGATGTTCCCTTTAGAAAAAATGAGGTCCATTGTACAAAAGGTTTCGAAACAACTGACACCTTTTGGATATGAAGAACCAAAGGGAAATATAAAGTTACGCCAAGCAATTAGTGATTATCTAAAGATAAGAGGAATGGACGTATCTCCATCATCCATTCTTGTAGTTTCAGGCGCACTTCAGGCTTTATATCTTATTTCAATAGGACTTCTACAAAGAGGATCAACTGTATTTTTAGAAGTGCCATCTTACCTTTACTCGTTGACTGTTTTTCAATCTATGGGTATGGAGTTGAAGGGATTACCAATGGATAAGGAAGGGATTAAGGTAGATTCAATTTATCAGACAAAGGAAAAAGGAAAGAATGTTTTATATACCATCCCAACCTTTCATAATCCAACAGGCAAGTTAATGCAGAAGAAAAGAAGGGGGGAACTCATTGAATACTGTGAAAGAGAACAACTTCCCGTTATTGAAGATGATGTGTATCGTGATTTATGGATCGATACCATGCCACCAGAGCCATTGAAATCAATGGATTATTATGGGAATGTATTATATCTTGGTAGTTTGTCAAAAACATTAAGTCCTGGTTTACGAATTGGATGGGTAGTTGGCTCCGAATCAGTTATTAATCGATTAGCCGATTTAAAAATGCAATCGGATTATGGATCAAGTACGTTGTCTCAGCTCGTTGCAACGGAGTGGTTATCCAGTGGATTATATGATCAACATCTTGAAACTGTAAGAGAACATCTTAAAGTTCGGAGAAGAACGGCTTTAGAAGCTTTGAACAAACATTTAAGTTCTTATGCTACATGGGACGTCCCAACAGGTGGTTTCTTTATTTGGATTAAAATAAAACCTAAGTTTAAAGTGAAAAGGTTATTTGATAAAGCATTATCCAAAGGTCTTCTTCTTAATCCTGGTAGTATTTATGCAGAACAAACAGGTATGTTTATACGATTGTCCTTTGGGTTTGCTTCGCTAGATGAAATTAAAATCGGTATATTTCAGTTAAGTCAAATGATAGAAAATAAAACGAATATAAGCATGGATCAAGTCCCTAATGCTAATCATTCTTTGGATATTGAACCTT
>NZ_JAOPHO010000150.1:0-2611 GCF_033141925.1 Peribacillus sp. CSMR9 | reverse complement strand
CATCTACACCATGGCTTCCCTTATTTCTCTCTACACGCTTCAATGCCTGTATTAAGTTTTCCCTCTCTAGTATCTGTACATAACACTGTTGAAGGGTTTAATTTATCACCAATCACCAATCACTTTATCTAATTGCTTTTTCGTAATACGACCACAACCAAGCG
Source organism: Peribacillus sp. CSMR9 (assembly GCF_033141925.1). NCBI lineage: Bacteria > Bacillati > Bacillota > Bacilli > Caryophanales > Bacillaceae > Peribacillus > Peribacillus sp. CSMR9. The sequence goes on along the minus strand of NZ_JAOPHO010000150.1, from coordinate 2,447 downwards.
ACCCAACAAAAGTATTTTTCGTTCGGCCACATGCCACTAATACCCAAACTTGTTCGTGACGGCTTTTAGATTTCATACTCAATTGATCGCCTACAATGTGTACTAAGATCAAAGAGTAAAGAAATTCCCCAAAAAGCAAAGTTGGAAGGAGCTGTATTTTAATGAAATGGAAGAATTTGTACACTATTTGGACAAGTTACCCCAATTTAAATCATGAAATGCGTTTATTGCTTGAAGAAATGAAGGATGATGAAAAAGTAATTGAAGACGCCTTTTATAAAAATTTGGAATTCGGAACGGGTGGTATGCGAGGGGAAATTGGTCCAGGTACTAATAGGATGAACATTTATACCGTGCGAAAAGCGTCTGTAGGACTTGCTGAGTATATTCAATTGTTTGGAAACGAGGCAAAATCCAGAGGAGTCGTAATTGCTTACGATTCAAGACATAAGTCTCCCGAATTTGCATTGGAAGCAGCCAGGACTTTGGCAACAAAGGGAATTAAAGCTTATTTATTTGATGAATTACGGCCTACCCCACAGCTCTCTTTTTCCGTACGTAAGCTGGGTGCATTTGCCGGTATCGTCATTACAGCAAGCCATAATCCGCCTGAATATAATGGGTATAAAGTGTACGGGTCAGACGGGGCACAGCTACCTCCTGAAGCGGCGGATCAAGTCATTAATTACGTGAACGCGATTGAAAGTGAGCTTTCCATTGTAGTTGAGGAAGAAGAAATCCTAAAGGACAGAGGACTCATTCAAATCATCGGGGAGGAGCTGGATATTGCTTATAATGAGCATTTGCTCACTATTCCGGAAAATCCAAAGTTAGCAGATGAAATCGATGTAAAGCTCGTGTTTACACCGCTTCATGGTACAGCGAATAAATCAGTAAAACGTGCTTTGCATGATCTAGGATATCGAAATGTCCATATTGTTAAAGAACAGGAAATGCCCGATGCTAACTTTCCTACTGTTAAAGTGCCTAATCCAGAGGAAGATGCTGCTTTTGAATTGGCCATTGCGCTTGGAAACCGCGTCGACGCTGATTTATTGATTGCCACCGATCCGGATGCGGATAGACTCGGTATTAGCGTAAAAAATAATGCTGGAGATTATGTCGTATTAACAGGCAACCAAACAGGCGCTCTCTTTTTGGATTATTTAATTTCACAAAAACAAAAGAAAGGGACTCTTCCTGAAAATGGAGTCGTATTAAAGACCATCGTGACTTCAGAAATAGGAAGGGCGATTTCTGAGCAAAATGGTTTAAAAGCCGTAGATGTTTTAACTGGATTTAAATTCATTGCTGAAAAAATCAATGAATACCACACAAGTGGAGAACACTCTTTCCTGTTTGGCTATGAAGAAAGCTATGGATATCTAATCAAAGATTTTGCTCGAGATAAGGATGCCATACAGGCTACTATTCTGGCAGTGGAAGTTTGTGCCTATTATAAAAAGCAAGGCAAAACGATGTACGAAGGTTTACTGGATGTTTTCGATAGATATGGATATTACCTGGAAGATTTGCAATCGTTGACTTTAAAAGGAATTGAAGGTGCCAGACAAATTGAAGCGATTCTCAATGAATTCCGTGAAAATCCACCAGATCAAATCTGTGGTCTTCAAGTAGTGGTTCACGAGGATTATCTCAGCAGGAAAAAATACATGTTTGCGTCAAATAGGGAAGAGGCCATCAAGCTCCCAAAATCGAACGTATTAAAATATTTTCTTGAAGATGGCACATGGGTATGTTTACGACCTTCCGGAACAGAACCTAAAATTAAATTTTATTTCGGTGTTAAAGAAAGCTCGATGAAGGAAGCGAAAGGGAAATTATCCACAGTTATGAAAGACTTTATGGGAAGTATCAATAAAATGCTTTAAAGAAGGACTCTCATTCAGAGGATCTTCTTAAAAAACTAGGGTCAGCATTCATTATGTAGAGAAATGCGGACCCTTTTTTGTTTATCATGTAATGCCAGTTATTTTTGACTTAGACATATGTTAAATCACTGACCACTATTTTTTCCCTTCTTCTTGTAGAAATTCCCGATTTAATTCGTTAGCCTGGCCTGATTCGTTGCATGAGGTCTTTTGCGGTTTAGACTGAGCAACTATAAAAGAGAAAAATAAGCCCCTGTTCTTTCATGATACGGCCAATTCGCCTTCTGGAGACCGTAAGGCCACTTTTCTTTTATTCAACCTTAATCTTACGTGTTCCGTACGCCTTACGGTTTTTATCAAAAATTTCTAAAATGGCATTTGCTTCGTAGTATTAGGTGCTACGTGAATGCTCCAGGACGCCACACATTGCTGATACCGAGTATTTATCTTTGTTCCGTTTTGGTAGTGTTCAATGATCTTGGATTGTCAACACTAAATCAAACAACTTTTTTAAGGGATAATTTTTTATATTCTAGAGGACTTAAGTAGCCAAGA
>NZ_JAOPHO010000149.1:0-2724 GCF_033141925.1 Peribacillus sp. CSMR9 | reverse complement strand
GCTCACTTAAAATTTAACGTTGGCGCTTTGTTTTGTTCAGTTTTCAAAGAGCAATTTTCACAATCGTTCTTTCGAACAGCTTGTTTATTCATCATAACACTTTATTGATTAGTTGTCAACTTCTGCGAAGTTTTTAACTTATTTTAAATCGCTGCGTTTTCAGCGACCATTTCATCTTATCATTTTCATTGTAAGAAGTCAATAGTTATTATTTCTTTTAGCAATCTGCCAAAAGCGGATGAAGTTTTTTGTTTTTCTTAGTTGGTGCTTATTTATATTAATCCTTTCGTACCATAAAGTCAACCAATTTCATGCAATTCCTTGTTAAATGATTTACTCAATTATATAGGAGTACTAAATGTACCAGTCATAACATGGTTTCTTCTACACCAAAACCCTACTTAATCCTTGTAGGTTCCCCTAGAATCAACAACCATTTTATTAAAATAAAAAGACCCATTTGAAAACACACCCCTTCAATATCCTTAAAACCTTATAAATTATCCAAATCGATTACTCTCTGCTTTTCCAAAGGCTCTTTTCATAAAGATTGTTGTTTTTAAAACGAAACTATTTAAGGTTGATTGGAGCGGAAGTGCGAGACTCCTGCGGGAGCAGCAGGACAGGTGAGACCCCACAGGCGTTTACGCCGAGGAGGCTCACCGCCCGCCCCGCGGAAAGCGAGCATCTGGAGGGGAAATCAACCACAACTCACTACCTGGTAAATAGCAACAAAGTATGTGAAAACAGCCTTTCCAAAAGACCAATCAACCTAACAAGGTATGGCAATGATAATCTAAATAAATGAAGGTAAATGAATAATGAGATGTTTATCGAATACTAAAATGTTGTTCCTTTAACACTGGTTAACGATTTTAGAAATAACCGCTTATATCACGCACTACCGTTGTCCAAATATTAAATAATTTTTTACAATTTTACTTCCTTATACTATAATAAATATATTTAAAAATTTCAGGATAGACTTTTAATCATTATAAAAGGAGGAATTTATAAATGATTAATAAAAACACATCTTTAAGGATGCAAAGTATCGTTTTTATTGGCTTTATGGGTGTAGGAAAGACGACGATCGGACAGAAAGTAGCGAGGAAATTATATAGGGACTTTATTGATATAGATCAAGAAATTGAAAAGGAATTCAATATGCCCACCACGGAAATATTCAAGAAGTTTGGGGAAAAAACTTTTCGCGAAAAAGAAAAAAGTGTGATTGAAAGCTTTAGTCAACAACAATTGAAAATCATTTCAGTCGGAGGAGGGGCATTTTTACAAGAGGATATACGGAATATCTGTTTATCTAATTGCATTGTCTTCTACCTTGACTTATCTTGGGATTATTGGAAAGAGAGAATAGGGTTGCTTATTGATAGTAGACCAGTGTTACAAAGTCGAAGCCTTGAAGAAATAGAAGAACTTTTTAATACTAGACAGGAAATATACTCCTATCATCATTCAAAAGTGAATATGAATGACCTTGATGTCGAAGAGGTAGCAGATTATATTGTTGATTCATTGAAAGTCGCCTGGGATATTTACGAACCACTTAAGTAATTCCATTAGTTGATTGCCCAATAAAACCTAGAAAAGAATAATAAAAAAGATGAAAAGAATACAGCGATAAGCTCTTCCTGTAAACTAATCACCTTTTTTTCTTTTTAGGAGGATTTTATAATCAGTTCAGGATTTAATATAATACGCTGTTGTTCATGATCAATATTCACCATTTTTTTGTACAAAAGATCCGCAGCTTCTTTCCCCATACGTTGAGGAAATGAAGAAACAGTTGTTAATGGAGGATCATTGATTTCTGCGACTGGAAATTATCGAATCCTACGATGTCTATATCTTGATCAGGAATCAATCCTTTCATCCTTAACCCTTGCATAACGCCTAAAGCAATTAAGCCACTAAAGCAAAAAATTGCTTTAGCGGGATCGGGATTATTAAAGACTTCAATACAGCCTCTAACCCTCCCTCTCGTGTCGGAGTATTATCTATCATTAACGATTCGTCAACTTCCAAGTGTCAAACTTATAAAATAGTCCTTTATACAGCATTCAAAATATTAGATATCAATCCAACATGCATTTTTGTTTGTTTTTTCAATTGTATCAAGAATGGGATATCTACTTGTATCCTCCAGTGCCGCTTGTCGAGTGCCCAAGAACAAACTATAGACAGAAGTAAAAGCAGTCTGTGGTGTTGCTGATATGTGCTTGCGTAATGCTCGTTGTTCCACGTTTTAAAAATATGGAGTATACCCATAAAGACCTAAGGACTTTCAAGCCTTTACTTTCAAGTAACTTGAGCGTCTTCAGTTAAGACTATCTAAAGTTTTTTTCGTATCCCATGGACAATGATGAATTGGGATTTTTGGCCTTCCGTATCTCTTTATTCTCTTCTCAGGTAATTAATGGGGCTAATTCTACTATTGCCTCCTGAAACTATTTACCATTTGTATTTTTTCTAATTCTGACACCTTCTATCTTGGCTCCCCTTATGTCACAACAATTCAAAGATCAGGCGCCCCTAAATTCTAACAATATAATAATAGAAGAAAAAAGTAGAATTATTTCCACTTTTAAATGGCTTCATTACTTTTTTCGATACTCTTATCATTAAAAGACGCAAAAAAAGACCAGCCGGATGGCTGATCTTTTAAATGGCTTGGCGGCGTCCTACTCTCACAGGGGGAAACCC
>NZ_JAOPHO010000148.1:0-2771 GCF_033141925.1 Peribacillus sp. CSMR9 | reverse complement strand
AATTTTCATACTTCAGACCTGTTGTGAGAATGGAATCTCCTGTAGAACTTTATCCTTTATAACTCTTATGGCAAACAGAAGATTATTCTAACAAGTGAGTTTATACCCGAGTGGTTGTCTCTATCTGAAGGTGTTGAATAACATCAAAACAAAGAAATTCTCCAAAAGAGACAAAGAGCTTTAAATAACTCTTTGTCTCTTTTTATCTTTCTAAACATGTAGACTAGTAAAATCACCTTAAATATAGAGGTAACGATCAAAAAATCCTTATTTACTTATATAATATTCCACATACCAATTTACGAACTTTTGCAAACCCTCTTCTATTGAAGTCTCCGGCTTAAATCCTACAGCCTTCTGCAGCAAATTAGTAGAAGCATAAGTGGCAGGTACATCTCCAGGTTTGATTGGTTCGAAAACCTTATCAAATTCTATCTCTTTACCTAATGCATTACTTAAACATTTCTCCAAAGTTTTAATGAAAACCATCAACTTTTCAGGATTGTTGTTTCCAATGTTAAATACTTTGTGCGGAACGTCATTATCTCCAACTGAAGGATTTGATAGAAGCCGTTCTATTCCCTCGATAATGTCATCAATGAAGGTGAAGTCCCTATATAAGTCATTTTCAAAATCACCATTATTAAAGATCTTAATTGGTTCACCAGCAAAATACTTATCAGTAAATCCAAAGTAGGCCATATCCGGTCGTCCCATAGGTCCATAAACCGTAAAGAAACGGAGGCCTGTAGCAGGAATATTATATAGATGACTGTATGTATGGGCCATCAATTCATTGGATTTCTTAGTTGATGCATAAAGTGAGACAGGGTTGTCCACAAAATCCGTTTCTTCGAATGGAACCTTTTTGTTAGCTCCATAAACAGAACTGGAAGAAGCATAGACAAGATGGTCCACAGGATTGTGCCTGCAAGCTTCAAGGATGTTGTAAAAACCGATGATATTACTTTGAATGTACACATCAGGATTCTCGATCGAGTATCGCACTCCAGCTTGGGCAGCCAGATTTACTACAATATTAGGTTTATACTCTTCGAAGATATTTGTGATCATCGCTTTTTCAGAAATATCACCTTTGATAAAGGTAAACTTCTCAAAGTGTTCCAGTTTTTCCAAACGATCATATTTAAGCTTCACATCATAGTAATCATTGATGTTATCAACACCGATCACTCTGCAGCCCTGTTCCAGTAGTTTTCTAGATAAGAAATATCCGATGAAACCTGCCGCTCCAGTGATTAGATATGTTTTACTAGGATCTAGGGATTTGTAATTCAACGTGTTTCGACTCCTTTATGCCTTTTCTACTAGCAGGTTTTCTTCCAATGGAGTGATACTCTACCCCTGATTCCTGCATTTCTACTACACTATAGATATTTCTTCCGTCATATACTAAAGGCGTCCTCATCAACATCTTATACGTTTTAGGCGTTAATGCTTTCACTTCTCCCCATTCAGTAAAAATAAAACAGACATTTGCACTTTCTAAGGCATGTTCTATATTCGCAACATACGTGATACTGCCTTTGCCATTCTTACCTTCTGGATACACTCTAGCAAAATTCTCTGCTCCAACAGGATCGTACGCAAAAATATCGGCGCCTTGCTCCAATAATAAAGGCACGTTCTCAAGAGATGCCGCTTCTCTTAAATCGTCAGTACCAGGCTTAAAAGTCAATCCTAATACCGCTACTTTCAAGCCATTAAAGGTAATGAGTCTTTTACTAGCCTTTTTATATAGCATCGTCTTTTGGTCTTTGTTCACATCAATGGCAGCTTTGACGGTTTTAAGCTCGTAACCGTTTTGTCTTGCCAGATACTCCAATGCTTTAGTATCCTTAGGGAAACATGAACCACCGTAACCAATACCTGCATTTAAAAACTTGCCTCCAATTCGATTATCGAAGCTCATCCCTCTTGCGACATCCTGAATATCCGCACCGACCAGTTCACAAAGATTGGCAATATCATTCATATAAGAAATTTTAAGGGCAAGAAAATCATTGGATGCATACTTGATCATTTCTGCAGATCTTCTATTCACTGAAACTACAGGTAAATGAAATGGCTCATAAATATTCTGCATCAGTTCTTCAGCCCATTTACTTTCCGTTCCGATAATGATCCGTTCGGCATGCAGCGTATCGTGCACGGCAGAACCTTGTGCCAAGAATTCCGGGTTCGATACAACTTCCACTTTTACATCATTAACTAAGAAGTCTTGGATAAACTGCTCGACTTTATCATTCGTTCCAACCGGGACAGTTGATTTCACAACGACTAGGCAGTCCTTTTCCACCGATTCAGCAATCTGCCGTGCAACCGTTGCGATATAGGAAAGGTTAGCAGAACCATCTGGCTGCTCTGGAGTACCGACACCGATAAAGATCGCATCAGCATCCCTATAAACTGATTTATAATCAGTTGTATAATCAATCCTTCCAGCAGCGTAATTCTTCTGCATTAGCTCTTCTAACCCTGTTTCAAAAATTGGAGAAACACCAGACTTCATTACATTCACTTTATTTTCATCTATATCCACACAGGTCACTTGATGGCCAACTTCGGAAAAACATACACCTGCCACTAAGCCGACATAGCCTGTTCCTGCTACTGCTATTTTGTACATGAATTCACCTTGTCCTTTATTTTTAGAGTTACCTTATTGCCATACTCAATTATGAAATAAGTTTTCCGTAGTGGATTTTTCAATATAGAAGCAATTAGGAATTAACTTTATTAGCCCCTTT
>NZ_JAOPHO010000147.1:0-2771 GCF_033141925.1 Peribacillus sp. CSMR9 | reverse complement strand
CTGAACCGCCGTATACCGAACGGTACGTACGGTGGTGTGAGAGGTCGGAGGCTAGGCGCCTCCTCCTACTCGATTTATGGCACTAACGGGGCAGGATACTTGAAGAAGAGCTATGTTAAAAGCCTAACCATTATTACTAATTTATGGTAACGTTAAATTAATGAATTTTATTAGGAGAGCTAAAATTATGGGTATTATACTTTCAATTTTTTACGGCTTTGTTGGGTTATTTATTCTATATATAGTTATCGAAACAGCAGTAAGGAAAGGAATAAACAGTTCAATAATTGGTCAATTTCTTGAAAATAAGTATGGAATTAAAGAAGATAAAAAGTCTTTTCTTGATGATGATTTAGATAATGATAAATAAATTGGATTTTTAGCTAACGGGTGGATCAGCTACGAAATTCGGCGAAAAAGTCTAAAGGAGTTGAAATAATGAAGGTACTTATGAGGTATTTTACGTTAATTACTATTTTAACAATAATTTGTGGTTGTCAAAAAAACTATTCTGGAGAATATGTACAATGGGGAGATAGTGCTGAGGATATTGACACAAAAAGATTAAAGGAAAATGATATCCCATACAAAATAAAGGATAATAAAGTTTTTATTCCCGAAGATGCCATAAAAAATGCAACATTTTGCTATACATAATACAATAATTTTTTTCCTTAAGAAACTAATGTTTAAAGTAATAGTTAAAAAGGAAAATATCATTTTGGACAAGAACAGATTGTGAAATAAGGATCGGAGCTGTCTTTAAGGCAACTTTTTCTTAATGAACTATCGGGGCAGTTTAGTTGAAGAAGAATAATGGGTTATTATGGTAATATGAGATTATAGGGGGGCTATCTAAATGAAAAATTTAATTATTGGTATCATAGTTTTATTGATACTTTGGCTAATACTTCAGTTATTTAATATAAACTCATCATATTTAATTCCTAATGTAATTGAATGGGCTACAAAGTTCATACTTCCGTGGATAGCATTGTATTGGATTATCAGACTCATTAAAAATTTAGAAAAAATTTAATAGCCTTTATTGAACTAAAGGGTGCTTTAGCTGAAGATCGGAGCTGTCTTTAAGGCAGCTTTTCTTTATGGAACTATCGGGGCAGGATAGTTCCATAAGAAATAACCAAATTCAAGTGATCCCCTCCGATGGAATGGGGATTTTTTAAACTTTTTATTTCTAATGGTGGATATGTGGGAATTTATGTAATATACTTTTTTAAGTAGTATGTAGTATGTAGTAAGTGTTGTGGAAAATTGAAAGGTGGATGAAGTAATGAGGGATATAGTTATAGGAGAAGAATTTATCACTCTGAGTGAAGGAAGACAAATCAGGTTTTCCTTTATTGGTCGTAAAAGGATTATACAAATGTACGCCGTTGGTGGTATGTTTTTTGACCTCTTAATTAATAATCTGATTGCATTTGATGAAAAAAATAAAATTATTGTTACTGATGAAAGTTATAATTCGAATAATGAAGCGTTAAAGCAATTACTGATACTGATTAACAGTAAACAGCCGATTACCTTTAAACGCTGGATGCGTTATTTAAGTATTCCTTCAAAAAACAGAAGGGATCTTTATACAAAACTTTTAGCAAAATCTGATAACAGTGAAGCTGCTCGAGAACGAATAGTTCAAAGGATTAGAGCAGAACTACTCGAACCTGAACAAGTAACAGTAGAAATTATTACACTTTCTTTACTTTTAAAATCAAGCAAATTACTCAAACAATATTTTTCTTCTTATGAGGTGAAGCAATTAGAGAATAGAATAAAAGAACTAAAACAGAATGACCATAAAAGATGGAAAGATATCAAAAATATCAATAAAGAAATAGAGTTTATGGATGCTATTATTTTAACATCTGCTGTAGTGATATAAAAGGAGACAGACTATGGGACGAAGACGTTCATATGAAGATATATTAAATTCGGATTTTGTTAGCATAAGCGAATTAGTCCGTTTAACAGATATCCGATATAGCACTATTAAGTTTTATACAGAAGAAGGAATGCTACCATTTGAACAAGAGGACATACGTTTGACAAGACGTTATCCAAGAATTGTTGCATCTGAGCGTTTAGAGGAAATCAAAGAATTAAAAAAGAAAGGTTTAACGATTCTAGAAATAAAAAAAGAACTGAAAAATAAATAAGTACAAAGAATACTCTCAATATTTAATGATAAATTGTTCTCCCTTAATGAACTATCGGGTGTGTTAGCTGAAGATCGGAGCTATCTTTAAGACAGCTTTTCTTTATGCAACTATCGGGGCAGTTTAGTTGTATAACAAAAATTCGCAGAAAAAATTTGAATGAAGTCGGTGATATTATGTTTAAGCAAAGCATCAGATTTCCCTTAATATATTTTGTGGTATTAACCGTTTGGAAATTTATTGCTAACAAAGAGGTTAATTGGATAGATAACATAATTGTCTGTTTTATAATGTTCTTGTTTATTCTGTTATTTAATTGGTCTAAAATTCCATATAAGTGGAATAAGGACAAACAATGAGTAAATATAAACAATGATTTCCTCTTCAACTAACAGGTGCGTTTGCCAAAGATCGGAGTTTAAGGCAGCTCTTTTCTTATGGCACTAACGGGGCAGTTTAGTTGAACAAGGAATCGACACTATGAATGTTGAACTATATTATTAGCTTAACTAAGGGGAGTAGAATATGAAAGAAATTTTAGGATATTTTCTTTTTGCTCAAGCAATTATAACGGGAATTATTGTGTACTCAATA
>NZ_JAOPHO010000146.1:0-2860 GCF_033141925.1 Peribacillus sp. CSMR9 | reverse complement strand
CCAACCCTTGGGACCTACTTCAGCCCCAGGATGCGACGAGCCGACATCGAGGTGCCAAACCTCCCCGTCGATGTGGACTCTTGGGGGAGATCAGCCTGTTATCCCCGAGGTAGCTTTTATCCGTTGAGCGATGGCCCTCCCACGAGGTACCACCGGATCACTAAGCCCGACTTTCGTCCCTGCTCCACTTGTAAGTGTCGCAGTCAGGCTCCCTTCTGCCTTTGCACTCTACGAACGATTTCCGACCGTTCTGAGGGAACCTTTGGGCGCCTCCGTTACTTTTTTGGAGGCGACCGCCCCAGTCAAACTGCCCACCTGACACTGTCTCCCACCCCGATAAGGGGCGCGGGTTAGAATTTCAATACAGCCAGGGTAGTATCCCACCAACGCCTCCACCGAAGCTAGCGCTCCGGCTTCTCAGGCTCCTACCTATCCTGTACAAGCTGTACCAAAATTCAATATCAGGCTGCAGTAAAGCTCCACGGGGTCTAACCGTCCTGTCGCGGGTAACCTGCATCTTCACAGGTACTATAATTTCACCCAGACTCTCGTTGAGACAGTGCCCAGATCGTTACACCTTTCGTGCGGGTCGGAACTTACCCGTCTAGGAATTTCGCTACCTTAGGACCGTTTTAGTTACGGCCGCCGTTTACTGGGGCTTCGGTTCAAAGCTTCGCTTGCGCTAACCTCTCCCCTTAACCTTCCAGCACCGGGCAGGTGTCAGCCCCTATACTTCGCCTTGCGGCTTCGCAGAGACCTGTGTTTTTGCTAAACAGTCGCCTGGGCCTATTCACTGCGGCTTTTCCGGGCTATTCACCCTAAAAAGCACCCCTTCTCCCGAAGTTACGGGGTCAGTGTGCCGAGTTCCTTAACGAGAGTTCTCTCGCACACCTTAGGATTCTCTCCTCGCCTACCTGTGTCGGTTTGCGGTACGGGCACCTTACATCTCACTAGAGGCTTTTCTTGGCAGCGTGGAATCAGGAACTTCGGTACTATATTTCCCTCGCCATCACAGCTCCGCCTTAATGGAAACGGGATTTGCCTCGTTTCCGGCCTAACTGCTTGGACGCGCATATCCAACAGCGCGCTTACCCTATCCTTCTGCGTCCCCCCATCGTTCAAACGATGTATAGGTGGTACAGGAATATCAACCTGTTGTCCATCGCCTACGCCTTTCGGCCTCGGCTTAGGTCCCGACTAACCCTGAGCGGACGAGCCTTCCTCAGGAAACCTTAGGCATTCGGTGGAAGGGATTCTCACCCTTCTTTCGCTACTCATACCGGCATTCTCACTTCTAAGCGCTCCACCAGTCCTTCCGGTCTGACTTCAACGCCCTTAGAACGCTCTCCTACCATCGACACCAAAATGGTGTCAATCCACAGCTTCGGTGATACGTTTAGCCCCGGTACATTTTCGGCGCGGAGTCACTCGACCAGTGAGCTATTACGCACTCTTTAAATGGTGGCTGCTTCTGAGCCAACATCCTGGTTGTCTAAGCAACTCCACATCCTTTTCCACTTAACGTATACTTTGGGACCTTAGCTGGTGGTCTGGGCTGTTTCCCTTTCGACTACGGATCTTATCACTCGCAGTCTGACTCCCAAGAATAAGTATTTGGCATTCGGAGTTTGACTGAATTCGGTAACCCGTTGGGGGCCCCTAGTCCAATCAGTGCTCTACCTCCAATACTCTCATCTTGAGGCTAGCCCTAAAGCTATTTCGGCGAGAACCAGCTATCTCCAGGTGCGATTGGAATTTCTCCGCTACCCACACCTCATCCCCGCACTTTTCAACGTGCGTGGGTTCGGGCCTCCATTCAGTGTTACCTGAACTTCACCCTGGACATGGGTAGATCACCTGGTTTCGGGTCTACGACCTCATACTCATTCGCCCTATTCAGACTCGCTTTCGCTGCGGCTCCGTCTTATCAACTTAACCTCGCATGAAATCGTAACTCGCCGGTTCATTCTACAAAAGGCACGCCATTACCCATTAACGGGCTTTGACTACTTGTAGGCACACGGTTTCAGGATCTATTTCACTCCCCTTCCGGGGTGCTTTTCACCTTTCCCTAACGGTACTGGTTCACTATCGGTCACTAGGGAGTATTTAGCCTTGGGAGATGGTCCTCCCTGCTTCCGACGGGATTTCTCGTGTCCCGCCGTACTCAGGATCCACTCAGGAGGGAACGAAGTTTCAACTACAGGGTTTTTACCTTCTTTGACGGACCTTTCCAGATCACTTCATTTACCCCGTTCCTTTGTAACTCCATGTTGAGTGTCCTACAACCCCAAGAGGCAAGCCTCTTGGTTTGGGCTAATTCCGTTTCGCTCGCCGCTACTCAGGAAATCGCATTTGCTTTCTCTTCCTCCGGGTACTTAGATGTTTCAGTTCCCCGGGTCTGCCTTCAGTACCCTATGTATTCAGGTAAAGATACTGTTCCATTACGAACAGTGGGTTTCCCCATTCGGAAATCTCCGGATCAAAGCTTACTTACAGCTCCCCGAAGCATATCGGTGTTAGTCCCGTCCTTCATCGGCTCCTAGTGCCAAGGCATCCACCGTGCGCCCTTTCTAACTTAACCGTTAAAAAAGATCTTACTGATGCTTTGAAAAAAATTAATTGCCTTCTATCTATTATCTAGTTTTCAAGGAACAAAGTAGAAAGAATCCATCACATCGTGATGCTTATCTTTCGTATCTGAATGAATTACTCATTCAAAACTGAACAAAACAAAAGCGCTCTCGTAATTATCCTTAGAAAGGAGGTGATCCAGCCGCAAATTCCGATAAGGCTACCTTGTTACGACTTCACCCCAATCATCTGTCCCACCTTAGGCGGCTGGCTCCATAAAGGTTAC
>NZ_JAOPHO010000145.1:0-3024 GCF_033141925.1 Peribacillus sp. CSMR9 | reverse complement strand
TTTTGTTCCGGGAACACTCGACTATATAAAAGCAGGATAATTTGATAAAATGGAAATAAGAACCTCTATATAGAAAGATTCACCGCATACCACTGCATGTTATTGAAGTAACGGTGCAGGTTTGTTGAACAAGATTAAGGTTTAAAGGTAAAATTGACGCTACTGTACAGAGATAATAAAGTTGTTTAATTTACAATAAAGTCATTAAAAAATAATAATGTTGTTTAAAAATCCTTATGTCACTAACGGGGCAGGTTAGCTTAATAAGAACAGGACAATCAATATACTATGTAGAATATAATAAGATGACATTGTTTAAAGATTTAGAAAAAACAGTATATAAAAATTATATGGTTCATGCAAAAGATGTTTTATCGGATCAGTTGTTGGCAAATGCTAATGACCCAAGTTGGTACCTACCATTTTCAGATTCAGTAGAAAGATTGTCTGAGGAACATGCATTTTGGAAGCCAAACGAAGAAAGTAATAGTATTGCTGAAATTGTGCAGCATCTACTATATTGGAATCAAACATGGCAAACAAGGTACCAAAAATCTCACGTTGATGCTGTGCCTTCAATAGGAAATAATAATAACAGCTTTATTATTCCTGAAAATCATACTTTTGCTGACTTAAAAAAACAACTATTAGAGGTGCTTTTACGTTGGCAAGAGTTATTATCTGAAGAAAAAGTTGAGAGAGAAGTTAATGGTTATCCTGGACACGTGAAATGGTGGGCAATACTGGGAAATGTGTCAACTCATAACGCATATCACATTGGTCAGATCATTTATATCCGGAAGTTGCAAAATAGCTGGAAAATAGATGTAGGAGTAGATAAATAAATAAAAGTTGCACTAGTGCCTACTTGAACTAACGGGTGCGTTAGCTGAAGATCTGAGCTGTCTTTAAGGCAGCTTTTTTGTATGAAAACACAATAGTAAAAATGCATACTTAAATAAACCCTCCATATTCTCATTTTTTTCCTGATGGGCGTAAATGTACTATGTCGTTATTTAACTGGTTATGCAGTTTGTTGTTCAGATGGAGCGATTGTATAGCCTTTCTTTTTTAGGTATTCGATCATTTTTAATTCTTTGTTATTTTGTTTTTCTTCAAGGTAATTTGAGCCTAGTTCTTGATAGGGTTCCCCTGTTTTTAAGATGTTGTAAGCAATCGTTAGTAGTAAATGAGCAGAAGCGATTCGTCCCTTCATTTTTCCCTGCCTTTTGGTAATCCTTTTTCGATGTGAAGCAATTCGATTATTTTGCCTTGATGTCGCTAGTACATACTCTACAGCCATCGTTTTCAAAGCTTTGTTACCTTGTGTGGTTTTACTCGTTTTTTTTTACCAGCACTTTCGTAATTTCCAGGACTCACACCAGCCCAAGAGGCAAGATGCTTAGCTGACTTAAATACGGACATATCAACGCCCATCTCTGCAATAAAAGTAGCTGCGGCAGCTTTGTTCACACCAGGTATACCATCCAATAATTCTACTTCCTTACGATAGGGGGACAGGAGTTGATCGATTTGTTTTTCCAATTCTTCTATGGTTTGTTCTAAATAACCCATATGCTCCCAATGGTAACGCAGCATATCACGATGATGACGGCGAATACGACCATTAATTGCACTGGCAATGTCAGTAATACTTGCTTTTGTACGCCAATCCACCATTTTTCGAAGACCATCGGTCTCTATTTTTTCACCGTTTAGAATCGCTTCAAGGATACGGCGTCCCGATACTCCAAAAATGTCTGATAGAACGGATGTTAGCTTGATATTAGCATCTTGAAGGATTTTATGAATGCGATTCTGCTCTGAAGTGCGATGATGAATCAATTTTTTTCGATAACGAGTAAGATCTCGTAAATCACGAATATCCTCCGGTGGAACAAAATTGCTTTCAATAAGTCCGCATCTTAGAAGCTTGGCAAGCCATTCGGCATCTTTCACATCAGTTTTACGTCCTGGAACATTTTTTACATGTCTGGCATTGGCAAGAACAAGGTGAAAAGAACCTTCGAGTATATTCCATATTGGTTTCCAGTAGACTCCGGTACTTTCCATCACAACATCGGATACCTGAAGGGTAGCGAGCCAATCACTTAAAGCCAAGAGTCCCGTTGTTGTAGTTGAAAATGTTTCAATAGAGGTCTTTGGCTTTTTATCTAATGGACCAAATAATACACAAGCTACTACTGTTTCTTGGTGTACATCTAGGCCAGCACACCGTTCAATCATTGCTTCCATAGGGGAAATCACCTCAAAAAAAGATTAACAATACATATGACAGGAGATTTGTTACAAAAATTTTTGTATACGTACTAGCAGTACACTAAATGGTTCTTCCATACTGTCACAACCAGTTTCTTATACAGGGTATCTTCCTTAAGATCCACCAAAAAAAGCTCAGCCTGGTTGTATTGTTATCACCATTATTGTCAACGGTTTAATGGGTTAGACTTTATATTGGGGTAATGAGCAGGGTTTCGTGATAGATGGTGGCGGCGAGGAACGCCGCCATAGAGGTTTCTTATGGAGCTAAAGGGGCAGGTTAGTTGCATTAGTACAAAGTTTACTCGCACAGTGAATGACGTTTGCTTTCACAATGTGACTTTATGGAGATGTGTAGTACAGTCCTCGGTTTATTCGTACTGTGACATAGCAAAATATCAGCTACTGATGTTTCTATTTCTTTTTTTCGTAATTTGTAATATGTGTTACGTTAATAACAGTGATTTCATTTGGTGTATTTTCTTTTGTGGAATTAGTTGCTGCTTTAACCTTTTTCTATCTCTCTGCTACTGTTACAAGGTTTCAGTGGAAACACAGAAGAGGTGAAAATGGAAGATAAAGTATAAATAGTAAAGTTTTGTTGGATTATGAATATGCATTGAAATCGTTGGGTCTAATTCTGGTCATGTAGAATAAATACCTTTTAATATAAATAGGGATAGCCCAATCACTATCCCTAACATTACATATGATTTCGATTAACGAGTACTTCCACCTAATTGT
>NZ_JAOPHO010000144.1:0-3028 GCF_033141925.1 Peribacillus sp. CSMR9 | reverse complement strand
ACCACTACTACTGCCTTCATGGTTCGGGACTTTCACCCTATAGATTGCACCCATGCCGGGCGCACGAAAAAGCTGCCTTAAAGACAGCTCTGATCTTCAGCTAACGCACCCGTTAGTTTAAGTACATTTTTTCACAAATAATAAATACAAGCTGATTTTGTTGATTAAGCATTCATTAAATACAGCCACCGTATTTAAACACACGTTTTCTTTCGTGATAAAAACAAGAGGAGCTAATAAAACTCTTCTTTATTTTTTTTCATGAAAAGCTAAGTTTACAGCTAAGGCACCTAAAACAGATGCCATGAACCAACGTTGAATTTTAACCAAAAAAGGTCTTCTTCCAACCCAAACCGCGACCTGCCCAGCAAATAAAACAATTAGTAAATTTACAGAAAAGCTAACAAAAATTTGCACCGTTCCTAATTGAGCAGTTTGAACAAGCAGTGAACCACTATTAGGATCCATAAATTGAGGTAAAAGTGAAACATACAAGACCGCAATTTTTGGATTTAACAAATTTGTCATAAGGCCCATAACATATAGTTTTTTTGGTGACTCTACGGCTAAATGCTGTGGCTCCAGGATTGAACTTGCTCCTGGTTTTATTGCATTCCAAGCTAACCACAACAAGTAGATAACACCTAACCATTTAATGATGTCATACATTACTGGAACTAATTCGAACAAGAAGGATAAGCCCAACATTGTAGCGATGATATAAATCAAAAAACCAGTAATTACTCCTAAAAGAGAAATTATCCCGTCCCTTTTACCTTGCGAAATTGTTCTAGATATTAAATAAATCATATTAGGACCAGGTGAACAGACCATCCCTAAAGATACTAGAGCAAAAGCGCCTAATGTTCCTAATTCCATCATTAAATCGCCCCCCTTTTCAATCATCACTATACCCGTTAAATAACGTAAATTTCTTCTAATGTACGGTCTCCTCTAAGGCACTTGATGAGGGAAATTCATCTTTATATTCCATAAAAGTCTTAATCATTAAATCCTGAATTAATGGTGCATCTGAAACTTCTGCAAAATATAATATCCCTCTCTCTTTTGTAATAATTATACATTATAACCCATTTAAGTTCTTCCTTAAAAAACAAATAAGGAGATGTTTCGATATGTCAGGTTGTGCCGGCGGTCATGGATATGGCGGCTTCTGCTAAAAATAGTATAAGAAAAATCAAAAGCATTGTTTAACAGAGTCTTTTTAAAGAAGTAACAATCAAAAAAAGTTCGTAAAAGTGTACTATTATGAACAGTGTTTATCGACTGTAAAAAGCAATCTACTCCCATTCAAATCACTATTCACTTGGGGTACTAGGGGCAGTTCTAACGCAAAATAACCCCTGCCCAACTTTTTAAGGCTGGTAACAGAGGCAATTGCAGTAAAACCATTTAGGTGTTTCGAATTATAGTATTACCCCAAACATGGTTTGCGTATCCAAAGAGATTTAGCGTGTCTTGATACCAAGCTGCTATTCAAATGGGCAGGAAATTGGGAAAATAAATGTTTATGTATTCGTTTATGTTTAAGATCCAACGCTATGTTCTACTGCATAATCCCAACTAGGAAAATAATACAATGCATTTTTCATTAACTCCGGATCTGACTTCTTTACCTCTTTCTTCCGAGGTGGCTTCCCTTCTTTTTCTACTAATTCAGAAATTTGATTCACGACTTCTTCAACACTCATATTTACTTCCATTTGTTACCTCCTTCTTGTTCTTAATTATATATTTTCCCGATTTATGAAAATATATACAATTGTACTTTAGCTAACCTGCCCCTTTAGTTCCACAAGAAAAAAGGTTGCCGCAGGAACCTCAATTATTGAAGTACAAGTCCTCTCTTTTCTATTTTTGATAATGTAAAAGTTTATTTCTCATAAACAATAGGGACTAGATCCATCCCCACCCTTTGAGCTGCAATATATCGTCTGTAACCATCCTTAAGGATCTTTTTATCCCTATTAATCGTAATGGGTTCATCTAAGCAGCCTGTCCGTTTAACATGATTTAAGACTTGCTGTGTTTTTTCAACACTTGGATTCGAATTTAAAAAATCTTCCGTTACAACAATCTGATTTAGTAAAATAAACTCTTCTGTTTCATCTGGTTTCATTTTTATTTCCCCCCCTATCTGGAGTCTAATTATATACTCTATTCACCTGTTATAAGACAAAGTTAATCAAGCTGTTCTCACTTTCTTCGTCCTCCAACATTAAATTAGCAAGCAATCTATTTAACATCAGTCGGATTATCAGAAGCAAAAAATAAAGGATCAGTGAGCTAAGCTCACTGATCCTTTATTAAAGATGTATCCAACACGAGTACGTAACGATCTACCTTGCACTAATATGAATAGTTGATTACCTATTTATGATCTTTCGACCATAAATAAACAGTTCACCACCCATAATAATGGTTCGTTCGACCATATAAAATACCTGTACACCCATATACAACCTTTCGGCTGTATATGAACGTTAACTTTAATTGAATCGTTTGCTCAATGAAGTCTTCGGCACTCGATATGATCTTCGCTCGACCCTATATGATAAGTTGGGACCTTATGACAATAATATCTTCTAGAGATACGACTGTCATAAAACCTTTCTTTACCATATAAAATCTTCCTCTGATTGCATAAGATCATATATTTCTAAATCACCTATATACAATCTTTGGCTGAATTATATAGATCCTTTTTAGGATCTATATAATTTCGGGCTCAACCGTTACGTACTCGCTACCTATATAATGAGCAAGTTCAGTCCAATATATACGGTGTTGTAAGGGATTATTTTTGTCTGTAATTTTGTTTATTAAAAAGGCCGCCAATTGGCAGCCTTTTTAATAAACTAACGCACCTGTTAGCTTAACAAGGTATGTATAGATTATTTTTCAACTTTAATGTATGTTCATTCGAATATAGGACGCATAAAGCTTCTCTCATAACTTAAAATACATTTAGTCTCTTCTGCAAATTTATATGCTTCTTGACATTCTG
>NZ_JAOPHO010000143.1:0-3270 GCF_033141925.1 Peribacillus sp. CSMR9 | reverse complement strand
TAAGCTAACCACTACTACTGCCTTCATGGTTCGGGACTTTCACCCTATAGATTGCACCCATGCCGGGCGCACAAAAAGGGCAGCCACTAGGACTGCCCTTGTAGAACAACTGCCTTACAGTTTAATGGTGCTTTTTCTTGCATTTTTTACATTTACAACGCTTTCTGGGCACCCATACTTTACTGGGGTCATTATTCTCAAAACATTTTTCTACATAACAACAATATATTTCCATCCTAACACCCTCCTTACTATTGTATATGCATGGACTTATCGAAGGTGTGGACAAGTTGCTAAAAGTTTAGAAGGGGATTCATTTTACATGGTTCTGTACAATCTCCAATGTATGTGGGAGCAAACTGAAATCTCCCCAAGTTTTATGACCTGGAATAACGATTTTCGCATCCTTATATACATTCATTAAATTCTTCATCGTATTTGGCCACGCTTCCATGTTAGCTTCATCAATGATCCCGGAATTCTTTTGATCCAGCGCGAAAATCATATCTCCAAATAATAAATTATACTTTGGAAGTATGGGCTTCTCCTGGGAATTAAATTACCTCTTATCTCTTTCACTCTATCAATTATATGTGCTTCTGCTACCGGATCTATTTGTCTTGTTGGATATACTTTACCCGTACCTTTAGGAACACTCTCCCCTGAAACACCCTCTACTTTGCTATCCTTCACCGTGAAATTTCTGATAGGCTTCCTTAATTGTCTGCTTTTCCATCATAACTTGGCGAAGGGTTGGTCCTCCTGCGAGGGATACTTGTTCCATACTTATCCGTTTAGGGATTTCTTTTTTACCGATTGCTTCACCTATATTTTTTAACGTGGTTTTTCCTGATCTCGCGATGTCTGTTATTGTAGCTTGAACCTTCTGAACCTGCTTTTGCGCAAATTCCTTGCTGTAAGGGACGAACTTTGTACCACTCGCTACTTTTTTCTAAGCAACCTTGCCTTGAAGTAAATCTGTATGATTTTAAGTCCTTACGGCCTATTATCGGAAGAGCCCGATATGGCGTAAGATGATCCATTTTCATATTTCAACAATGAAAAGACAAAAGACCTTAACTTTTGCGTTAAGGTCATTCAAAAGAACAAGCTCTTCTTGTCCTCCAATATTCATTCTTAAGGTATTCTTCTAAAATATTCTTATCATATTCAGATTCATGTAAAAGACCCAAGCAAGTATATTCCCAAATACCCCTTCTTTCGTGATTATCTGAATCTGATAGATCTTCATAATTATAATCATAATCTTTTCAACTTGATTGGTTCCCCCTTATTCGATTGGCCCATGAATTGAGTAATCAGATAAATATGTTCAATAAGTTTCACCTTTTTCAGGTTTTCCACTTTATCTGGTCCACCTAATCCAAGGAGAGGGGTATAACCAAAACATTCATCAAAATCTGGTTCTCCATATTTATCAACTGCTTCAGGATAAGGATTCCATTCTAATTCTTCAACAATAAAGCTATTATCATTTAAATCATCTAGAAAAAAGTCAAAACCAGCTGAAATAACATTTACATTCCCCTTTCTAAAATTTAGCAAGTTTAAATATCTTCCTTTTTCCCAAACAATTATATCGCCCATAGATGTAGCAAATAACGGAATAGCATCTTCGCTTCTTATATATACATCTTTTAAAAGTTCTTCAAATACATCAGGGTTTACCAATTTTAAATAACCTTTTAATATACTCCCAAACCCGTATTGCCTCCATATTTCTGTTATTTGTTCTGGTATCTTCTCTTTATATTTATCGATGACTTCTTTATCAATTTTTTCTTCTAATATAAATCCTTCAAATGCATTATTTGACAAATTATTCTCCCTCCAATAATTAATTCATTAATTTAATATTTAAATATGTTGATTTTCTTTCTGATTCAACCATGGTTTTTGATAGCTCTCTTATTTGTTCATCTAATACATCTATTCTGTATTTCCATTGAGAACCAATAGAAGAATTAACTTTTTTATCCCCCATTCCACCTATATTAATAGGATTACCTCCCGCAATTTGATCCGGGTTATGGAGAGCAGCTTGAGTTTCTAACCATTCATTTGCTTTTTTGTTTGCGTCTTGTCTAGACAATCCTTGTTTACGTAATTCTAAAACTTTTTCTTTTAAAGCTTCTTTTCTAGCAAGTTTTTGAGCTGCATTCCCTTCTAAAGCTCTTCCTTCTTCTATATATCTTTCTCTATTCTTTAAATACTCTTCAATAGTTAAATCATTCAACCCTTTTTCTTGGTCTTTTAACTGTCTTGAAAATTCTTCTGTATTGTGTTTTGGATTTTGCTTGAACATAACCTCTATTTCTGAGATTCTTTGGACATGGTACAAAACACCCATACCCTTACCTACTCTAGTGTATTATGCTCTTTTAATTTTTAACGCTATAACGCTAAAAAGCACTCGTTGCCTTTAGTAGACAATCAAGCGCTTTAGGTTCATTTTCTAAATAAATCATTAAGTTTCATGTTTTAATGTTGACAGTATGACATCTATGAGGGGTCCTATCTATTAAAATGTTATCCCGCCCTATTTTCGTTCTTATTACCTAATATTAAAATTACATTGACACACCTTGAAGGTACAACCTTAATGAGTCATGAATTCAAATTAGAGCGTATCTTCGAGTGTAAACAAATTAAAGGTTATTATTTTTTATCTCATCAAACCACTCATTAAAAATATGAGTGGCCGTTTTAATCTCATCATGCGTATAAACTAAATCATACTTGTATTCAGCTTTGAAGTTCCCACTCTTTACATCATATATTAATTTCATCTCAGTGGGCATATCTCTTTTATATTCTTTGCACAATGCTTTGATTTTTCCCATATCTTCATTTAAGATATCTAATACCATAAAATTTCGTTCTGCAGATACATCATAGCTTTCTTCCTCATTCTCCAATGCATCATTCAATTTATGAGGCTCTACATACTTATCGTTAATCATATAAAAAAAATCGCTCGCAGTAACTCCTTCTTCACGTGAAGCATAAACATACACTTTATCTGCTCTATCTTCAACATATTCCATACATATGGATATCATATCTGCTTGCAATTCACTAAACTTATCTTCAAATTCTTTCATTCTACTTTTCACTCCTTAGATTAATTTTCAAGAACTCTAGAGCTCCTTTTACCATCAATAGTATATATTTGGTATGTCAACACTAAACT
Organism: Peribacillus sp. CSMR9; assembly: GCF_033141925.1. Lineage (NCBI taxonomy): Bacteria > Bacillati > Bacillota > Bacilli > Caryophanales > Bacillaceae > Peribacillus > Peribacillus sp. CSMR9. The sequence continues at coordinate 56 of NZ_JAOPHO010000143.1, read as the reverse complement.
AGACAACTTTTTTAAGGTGTTCAAGTTTGTAATCAATCGGACTTACATAACCCAGT
>NZ_JAOPHO010000142.1:0-3292 GCF_033141925.1 Peribacillus sp. CSMR9 | reverse complement strand
AATGCGATTCTGCTCTGAAGTGCGATGATGAATCAATTTTTTTCGATAACGAGTAAGATCTCGTAAATCACGAATATTCTCTGGTGGGACAAAGTTGCTTTCAATAAGTCCGCATCTTAAAAGCTTGGCAAGCCATTCGGCATCTTTCACATCAGTTTTACGCCCTGGAACATTTTTGACATGTCTGGCATTGGCAAGAACAAGGTGAAAAGAATCTTCGAGTATATTCCATATTGGTTTCCAGTAGACTCCAGTACTTTCCATCACAACATCGGATACCTGAAGGGTAGCGAGCCAATCACTTAAAGCCAAGAGTCCGTTGTTGTAGTTGAAAAAGTTTCAATAGAGGTTTTTGGCTTTTTATCTAATGGACCAAATAACACACAGGCTACTACTGTTTCTTGGTGTACATCTAGGCCAGCACACCGTTCAATCATTGCTTCCATAGGAGAATCACCTCAAAAAAAGATTAACAATACATATGACAGGAGATTTGTTACAAAAATTTTTGTATACGTACTAGTAGCACACTAAATGGTTCTTCAATCCTGTCACAACCAGTTTCTTATACAGGGTATCTTCCTTAAGATCCACCAAAAAAAGCTCAGCCTGGTTGTATTGTTATCATCCATTATCGTCAAGGGGTTAATGGGTTAGACTCTATTTTTGAGTTTAGATTTTAGTAGTAGATGGTGGCGGCGAGGATGGCCGCCATAGAAGTTTCTTATGGCACTAACTGGGCAGAATAGTTGAAAAACAAAAGTAAATAAATATTACAAACAAATAAGACGGGTGAAAGGAATTTAAATAATAGGAGTTCTTATAGGAGAATATGCCTTTTGTGTATAAATATAAGATGAAGTGAGGGATAAATTTATGTATGAGGCAAAAGGTTTTCAAAGTACAGACTTCGCAGAACTTATTCAAGTAGTTAATGATTTTCTTGGCTCATTAGAGGAAGGAAAGCTGATAGATGTTAAATACAAGCTGTTCCTCTTGCTGTAAGCATGCACACAGAATATGGAGTGAATCCTGATACAAAATATACGGCAATGATTATCATAAAGAAATAGTGAGTTTGTGGTTTTTCTGCATCTTGACATTTCTTACAAAAAATGTTATGATTAAAAAGAATTATTTTTGTTCGGTGTAAAGGATTTGTAACTTTTCATCTTGAAGATCACTGAGAGCAAGGGTAGTATTACATTGTGTGTGTTTACACACTAGGAGGCAATACAAATGGAAAAAGGTAATGTAAAATGGTTTAATGGCGAAAAAGGCTTCGGATTCATCGAACGTGAAGGTGGAGACGATGTATTCGTTCATTTCTCAGCGATTCAAGGCGAAGGTTACAAAACTTTAGATGAAGGTCAAGCAGTGACTTTTGATGTGGAGCAAGGTCAACGTGGACCTCAAGCTTCAAACGTACGTAAAGCTGCTTAATTTTACAAAACAGGGAAGGCAGGCTCTTTTATGGGAGTCTGCTTTTCTTTTTTCTGTGAAACAAAGAACCCCCACTCGTAAAGGAGTAGGGGACATGAAAACAGTAAATCAAATGGTAAACCAAGTGTAGCATAAATTAAGGATTATCCTAATTTAATGAGAGTGGCTTATAAAATGACTCTTATTTTTATGAGATACTTGAAGGATATTTTCTGCTTCGATTCTAATGGACTATCAAGGCGTATTGAGTATTTATGTTAAAATAAAGATTGTGATGAATTGCACTTAAAGTAACGGGTAGCGATTGCTGAACAAGGCAGTCGCTTTTTGTGCAGGAAGGTTTTATATAGAATAATAATATTAAGGTTAGTAGAGGTTTCAGAATATACGCGGGAAAATTAACCTTCCCTTTATTGGTAATCCAACACGATTCCTATTGTTTTTGCTTTTTCTGATTTCTAAAGAAAAAGTAGTTGACACCGAAAATAAATTTATGGTATTATTAAAAATTTGATAAAAAATAATATATATGTTAAGGTTAAGAAGGTTACCATATATGGAGGTGGATTATTTGTTTCAAATTGGCGATAACATTGTTTATCCAATGCACGGAGTAGGTATAATTAAAGCCATAGAAGAAAAGGAAATCTCAGGGGAAAAACAACAGTATTATGTCATAAAAATGTTAATCGGTAATATGCAAGTCATGATTCCTACGGGTAAAATATTGAGTTCAAGTATACGCCCTGTTACTGACATAATTGCATTAATACACATCATAAACATTTTTCATCATGGAGAATCAGATAGATTGCTGCCGTGGAAACAAAGGTATAAAGTGAACACGGACAAAATAAAAACGGGTAAATTACAAGAATGTACTGAAGTTGTACGTGATTTAATGCGTATGAAGAAAGAAAAAGCACTTAATACAAGCGAAAAAAAAATGTTAGATAACGCACATGAATTTTTGATTAGTGAACTGGGATTAATTAAAGGGATTACTGAAAATCAAATAAAAAGTTTCTGTTAAGGTTAATTTAAGATAATGTATTACATCTCCCGAAAATATCCTGAATTTTTTGGGAATATATTTATTATTAAAAGTAAATCTTTTCAAAGACATTCAACTTCTCCAACTCACCTTTAGAGCATTAACCTCTTTTGTTATTTCTACAATCTAATCCACTTTTATTATTTAAATTTCTTTTACGAACGTTTGAAGTTTCATCAAATAACTCGATAAAATAGTCACTTGATTTTTGCAATCCTGATTCACACTGGCACGGACAAGGAGCCGTAAGGATGAAAGAGAGGTAGGGCTTTCATTGTTTTAGGCATACAATATATTATTTAAGTCATTATTTCTAGAAGAAAAAACATTCAATCTCACCTCTATCTTTAAGAATTTTTTACATCTACTGAGACAGTGAATAGTAATTGTTTATCTTCTTTACGTAAAAGAGAAAAACGAATTGGTAACACCATATCGTCAACTACAAAAATGGTTTCCAGACCAGGAAACCATTTTTTATTTTATTTACATAACAATAGTAAAGATTACTGGTGATGGTTTTAAATCCTTTGATGAAGGGCAACGCGTACAATTTGATATTCTAAAAGGACAACGTGTCTCTCAAGCAGAAAACGTTTCTAAAATTTAATTGATCTCCTACCCCTTGTAAATATGAACTCTGATCATAGGGGGGACCAAGCATAATCACCGCTTTGTACTTGAGTATACTTTTGTCATTTCCTTTTACTTCAATGGTTGGATTGTCAACACTAAATCAAACAACTTTTTTAAGGGATAATTTTTTATATTCTAGAGGACTTAAGTAGCCAAGAG
>NZ_JAOPHO010000141.1:0-3341 GCF_033141925.1 Peribacillus sp. CSMR9 | reverse complement strand
GACATTGTAAGTTAACGCCTCAGCCTTCCAGCCGGAAGCATCATCTTTCCGGTGCCATTGAAATTGAGGGTATTTTCCTCACTTTAGGTGGACTCTCCGTTTTCGTTCAGTTTCTTTCCAGTGTGGAACGGAACTTTCTTGTGGGGACATAGTATATAGGCTGGGACTTTTGATAAAGATGTGTTCATGTAATTTCCTCTTTCTACCGCCGCCTCTTTAAAATCAGTCAGATGTTTTTTCCCTCCTCTTTCGGGAGGGGAGAATGTTCGGTTTTACTACATAAATATAAAAGAAGTAAATAAAAATAAAAAATGGAACTGAAATGCTTAAAGGTGTTCTTGAAGGGGTGGTGCTTCAAAAGATTCATGCTGGAGAAACTTACGGCTATGAAATAACAAAGTACCTAAACGATTTAGGTTTTGGAGATATTGTGGAAGGAACTGTATATACCATTCTTGTTCGAATCGAGAAAAAAGGGCTCGTCGAGATTGAGAAGAAAAAGTCAGAGCTTGGACCTGCGAGAAAATTTTACACGCTAAACGCTAAAGGAGAACAAGAGTTAAAGGGATTTTGGGAGCGTTGGACATTCTTAGAAGAAAAAATGAATGAAATAAAGGAGAAAAGAAATGTTTAAAAAAATGATGCAAGAAAAAAGAGAATATCGTGCCTATAAAAAACGAGTGAACCAGAAGAATACAGAAAGGCGATGAAAGCAATTGAAAAATATATGTGGAATTTTGCAAAGGGAACAGGCATGTTTGAGATTTTGAAAAAGAAATCTGTTAGACTCGCAGCCTGTTGGAAATGATCTGTGGGTGTCGTTCGGTTGGATGGTGTTAATAATATTAATTTCATTAATTTCATATATTTTTGGATTGAAGGTTTATAGAAGAGTTTAAAGAGTTGTTGATGTAAAAAAGTAGTTATCTATTATAATTATTTTGTATCAAAGCAGCAAAAGAATAGCTGGAGAAACAAATGATTTTAAGGAAGAAAAAATGAACCCTTTGCTAGCATATATAGCAAAGGGTTTTCAAATTTATTGATTTAGTATCTTCTTCTTTTATCTTGGCTTCTCAAGAATAAAGAAAACGACACAGTATAGACAGGCCGTCGAGAAATGCAATAAAGGGGGAATATCACTATTTTATCCCCCTTTATTAATGACCTTATATGTTAATTAATTAATCAACCTTTTATAATTAGTTTAAATTAACTACAAAAAAAGTATAGAAAATCCAATAAATTTAGAGGTATTTTTAATTTCATCACCATGTCAAGTGGTGAATTGTACCTAACATAAGATATCATCTGGGTTTTAATAGTTTTTATAAAATTAAGATAATTCCAAATATTCATGTAAATTAACTTTTATTAATCTATAATAAAATCTATGGAAAAAAATGGGGGGTATCGTATTGAAGAAAAAGTTTATTGTTCCTGCAGTTCTATCGTCAGCGTTGTTGGTAGGTTCTATCCCAGCCGGTAATGTATTTGCGAAGCCGGCTAGTAGTGTACAAGCTTCTAAGTGGAATGAGAAGGCAAACGTTCCTGTTTTTGTGAAGGAGCGATTTGCCGAGAAATTCTCTTCTAGCAACCCTTCCAATGCACTAAATTATTTAAAGAAGAACGAAGGTAAAACCGAAATTAAAAATCCAGATAAAAACCTAAAAGTAAAAGATTCACAAAAAGATAAACTCGGTATGACCCACGTTCGCTTTAATCAATCAATAAATGGAGTGAACGTAGAAGGATCCGAAGTTATTGTTCATTTTAATAAGAATAATGAAGTCGTATCCGTCAACGGAAGAGTAAATCAGACGATTGCCGATGATGCGGTGGACACGACTGCCTCCTTAAGCAGTGATGCAGCACTAAAGCAGGCACTTTCATCTGTCAATGCCCCTGAAGAGCTAACGTATGAGCCAACTTCTGAGCTTGTAGTCTATCCTTTTGAAGGAAAGAATCATACAGCTTATAAAGTGAATGTTAACTTCATGGGGGATGAGCCTGGCAACTGGTTTGTCTTTGTGGATGCAAACACGGGAGAAATCATCGATAAGTATAATGGTTTAATGCATGCTGATGAAATGAAAACACAAAAAGGTGCTGGAAAAGGGGTACATGGTGCTCACAGGGAATTACATATTACCCAAGTGAAGGAACCTAAATCTGGAACTCAGTTTGCGTTAGCTGATTACTCTCATAATGGTCTTGATGGAATACTTACGTATGATGCTAAAAATGATAATAGTTCCAGTAATGATACTCTATATGTGGGGAATTCTGCTGCATTTATCGGCGACTATGATCGGGCTCTTGTCGATGCACACTATAATTCGGAAAAGGTATATGATTATTACCTTAATGAGCATGGCCGAAATTCTCTTGATGGTGAAGGAATGGCCATCATTTCTAAGGTACACTATGGCAATAATTACAACAATGCATCCTGGAATGGGCGTTGGATGACCTATGGGGATGGTGACGGTGAGTACTTTATTTCACTATCAGCCGGTCTTGACGTTGCTGCCCACGAAATGACTCATGGCGTCATCACTCATACAGCAAATTTAGTTTACCGCAATCAATCTGGAGCACTAAACGAATCATTTGCTGACGTCTTTGGTGCACTTGTTGACGATGATGATTGGGAAATGGGTGAGGATATTATGGCACCAGCTGCTAAAGCTGACGGTGTAACGAGATTGCGCAGCTTAAGTAATCCCAACAGTGTTGTAGTAAGTAATGCGGAAAGAGCTGCATATGGCAGTGGAGTCTATCCGGCTCATATGGATGAATTTTATCACATGCCAACTTCGGTTGATGGCGGCGGTGTCCATGTTAACTCCTCGATTACAAACCACGCTGCATACTTGATTGGTCAAGAAATTGGAAGGCACAAGTTAGGACAAATCTACTATCGTTCAATAAGCGTTTATTTAACGCCAAATTCTGATTTTAGTGACGCTCGTAAGGCTATTGTTCAGTCTGCAATTGATATTTATGGTGAAGGCAGCAAGGAAGAGGCTGCAGCTGCTGCCGGATTTGATTCGGTGGGAATTTACTAAGTATATAATTGGATCCGCCCGCAGGAATCAATATTTTTAGCGGATTTTAGAAGGATATTGAAGTGCTTTTATGTTCCCCCAGAATAAGAGTTTGGGGGATTTTTTGTTATGGTCTCACCAGCCCCCCATGTGTTGCCACATTCACTCTGGACACGTGGAGTGCTGTTCACTACTTGTAAGGAAAGATAAATAATGGTATGTCAACACTAAACTAGACAACTTTTTTAAGGTGTTCAAGTTTGTAATCAATCGGACTTACATAACCCAGTG
>NZ_JAOPHO010000140.1:0-3549 GCF_033141925.1 Peribacillus sp. CSMR9 | reverse complement strand
ACGAAGCCAGGAACGGCTCCCAATCCAATCATACCTGAAAAAACGACGACGAAATATGTAAATGTAAGCTCTGGTTCTCTGAATATGCGGAATAAACCGTCAGAAAGTGCTTCCATCATTGTGAAATTGGCCAAGGGTGCAGAGGTAGAAGTCATCTCGGAATCAAATGGCTGGTCAAAAATTATAGCGTATGGCGGAGAAGGTTACGTCAGTACGCAATATCTATCAGAAACGAAGCCTGGTTCTGTACCGGAAAGCCCGGATCCGAATCCAGACGAAGAAGAAACCACGTTAGTTAAATATGTAAATGTGAATGATGGCTCCAGTCTGAATATGCGCTCTTCTGCATCAGCTTCCGCTTCGATTATTGCCAAGCTTGTAAACAATACGGCCGTAAATGTATATTCTGAGTCTAATGGCTGGTCAAGAGTCACAGCTAATGGAAAAACGGGATATGTAAGTACGCAATATTTAACAGCCAAAGCGCCGGAAGTTCCAGGGAGTTCTAATGGATCGATAATCAGGATCGATAAAGAGTACAATCTTACGATGGACAAGATGGTTGAAATCCAAATGGCCGTGAATGGTCAAACGGATAAAACGTATAAAACCTACATACGAGAGGATGGGTTAACGTTAATCAATCCAACAAAAGGTACGGTAAAAGGAACTGGATGGCGTGTCAGGGGCGGAGCTGGATCTAATTATTGGGTAGTCGGTGCTGTCAGCAATTATCAATCATTGAATATCAAATCAAAAGTCATGGGCACTGACGGATACTATTGGTATGAGGTGGATTATAAAAAGACATGGGTAAATGCCAGCCCGGAAGATATAGAATATAATCTCAATCCGGATAATTTTGTGAATGATCCAGTCAAATCGTTCCAGTTCGTTAAGCTCTCCCAAGTCACCAACATGAACGTTTCTGAAGTGAATGATAGAATCCTTTCAGGTAAAGGGATTTTACAAGGCCAAGCTGCAACCTTCACTTCGGCTGGGGAAAAGTATGGGGTGAATGAAATCTACCTGATTTCACATGCTTTGCTGGAAACCGGGAATGGCACTTCACCGTTGGCGACTGGAGTTAAGGTGAACGGGAAAACGGTCTATAATATGTATGGAGTGGGGGCTTTTGACGGAACAGCGTTAAGCAGCGGCGCTCAATACGCATATAATGCAGGCTGGTTCACTCCGGAAGCGGCCATCATAGGCGGAGCCGAATTTATCGCCAAAGGATATATCTCTGCTGGACAGGACACGCTATACAAAATGAGATGGAATCCTATAGCTGCAGAGAAATATGGATATGCTACACACCAGTATGCTACTGACATTGGCTGGGCAACAAAACAAGTGAAACAGATTTATAATTTGTATAGTTTATTAGATTCCTATAAATTGACGATTGAAGTTCCTAAGTACAAATAAGAAAGAAGCAAAAAACACAGAGACCGACTCATGTGTTTTTTGCTTTTAAAACCAACTTCCCGCTCGAAAAAAGCTTCATATCGACGAAAAGGATAAAATGAAGCATTGATTATTTCATTTTATCCTTTTCTAAAATATCCTTAACGACATCCTCGATCGTTACCACTCCCAATGCCTTTTCCAAGGCAAGTTCAGCAACTGAAAAGATGGGTTCTATCGTATTTTGTATATTTCTTCCAACAGTGCATGCTGGATTAGGATTTTCATGGATTCCAAATAACTCTTTATCGGATACAACGTTAACAGCCTGGTAAACATCAAGTAAAGTAATATCCGATAATTCCTTGGCCAATGTCGCTCCGGCAATACCTGGACGAACGTTGACTAAACCTGCACTCTTCAGCATGCCGGTGATTTTTCTGATTAATGCTGGGTTGGTGTTTACACTTTTTGCAATAAAATCAGAAGTGTTAACGCCTTCTTTATTTATTTCTAAAAGAGATAATATATGGATTCCTACGGAAAAGCGGGTACTGATGGACATCTCTTTTTTCTCTCCTTTAAAATCTCTATTCTTATATAGTATAAATTATTTAACATGTAATTCAAGTAGTTACAAGTTATAATTGAGGGTGCAAGAATAATATTTATCCATTAACCTTTACCCTGTCAAGTAACGCCGTTAAGAAGTAGCAAAAATAAAAGGTATGTGTAATTGACAAACATCATAGTGAAACTTATATTATTACGTGTAAATGAATCAGTTACAGGTGAGAGGCATATAGGAGGGGGGAACTGAAATCGGCCATAATGGTGCTTATAGGTCCATTATGGCTGTATAAGGAATTTCTAAACAACTACAACAGATGGAGGTATATGATGGCTAATAAAAAAAAGGGTAATCCAAAACAATCTTCTGCATTCATGTTTTGGATCATAGGGTTAATCGCTGTAATCATTATTGGCTTTATATTTTTAGCGAATGGGAAAGACAAAGATACAGATACCGCTGTATCTGAAATGGATTATAAATCACAGCCCTATTTGGGAGAAAAATCGGCTCCTGTTCAAATTGTGGAATTTGGTGATTATAAATGTCCAGTGTGTAAGACATTCGAGGAGAAGTTCTTTCCTTCTATACAAAGTGAATTGATTGATACTGGAAAAGCACAATTTTATTTCATGAATTATTCGTTCATTAACGTCGATTCAATTAGATCCGCTAAATTTGCGGAAAGTGTTTATCAAGAATTAGGAAATGATACCTTTTGGAAATTTCATGAGCTGTTGTACGATAAGCAGCCAGATGACCCGAAATATGAAAAGGAAGATGTGTTTACGGACAAATTCCTAGAAGATACATTGAAAGAAATCGCAAATGACAAAGATGTGAAAAAGGTCGTTTCCTCTTTTAAAGCCGATAATTCTGAGGACCAATGGAACAAGGATATGAAGATTGCCGACGAATTAGGCGTTTCTGGAACACCTTCCTTATTTGTTAATGGCAAGAAGTTTGAAGGAAATACAATCGATGATTTAGTGAAAATGGTTGATGATGCAGCGAAGGAGAAATAGTTGATGAACAAGCCATTATTATTTTCGTGGATCCTATCAATCATTGCCACTGCTGGAAGTCTCTATTTTAGTGAGGTTCTCCATTATGTACCTTGTACCTTTTGTTGGTATCAAAGGATCTTGATGTACCCGCTCGTTATTTTATTGGGCCGGTCCTTTTATGAGCAGGACCTGAAAATCCATCGATACATACTCCCATTATCGATTTTGGGCATGTTGGTGTCAGGGTATCACTATAGTCTGCAAAAAATTCCAGCACTACAGCATTTCGAAATGTGCCAAAGTGGTGTTCCTTGCTCCGGCGAGTATATTAATTGGTTAGGCTTCATCACGATTCCGTTTTTGGCTTTTATTGCTTTTACTCTCATTACTATCTGTATGGGACTGCTAATGCGGAAGAACCGCCATATTTGAAAAAAGCACCATTCTTTGTCAACTCTACAGGGAATGGTGCTTTTTTTATCGGCGAAAACCGGAATATATCATCGAAAACCGGAATATATCATCGAAAACCGGAATATATCATCGAAAACCGGAATATAT